>JASEGV010000072.1 GCA_030017895.1 Bacteroidota bacterium
ACATCTATAATGTCTATGTAAGTCGAAATGGCATTTCGACATACAAGATATTACCTCATTAAAATCATCTTCTTTACAGATGTAAACGCACCAGCAGACAATCTGTAAAAATAAATTCCGCTTGCCGCTTGATTTCCTGCCCGAATATATTGTAAATTTTTATCTCTACTTTATTGGCTTGTGGAAGTTGGTATTTTATGAGTGTACTTGGATTGAACGGATTCGGGTAATTTTGGTTTAATTTGTATTCTACCGGTTTCCCGTCAGTATTAGTTGAGTTCTTCTCCGGAAACTTTCTCATCGCAGCGCGATAGGATGAGGATTTTCCCAGACTTAATTCGGTATAATCTCCTTTAGTTAACTCCAACATTATCTCAGCTATCTGTATCCGTTCATCGTCTG
Source organism: Bacteroidota bacterium (assembly GCA_030017895.1). NCBI lineage: Bacteria > Pseudomonadati > Bacteroidota > Bacteroidota bacterium. The sequence continues at coordinate 403 of JASEGV010000072.1, forward strand.
AAAACTCATTCTTCAGCTGCCATAGTGTCTCTTCGGCTTCGCATTCCGATTCTAATTCCAGTGCTTCAAGAAGTATTTTAGATAGTAATATTGATATTTTTGTGTCGCTGTCGATATCCATCTGCAGCACCTGATTATATTTTTGAATTGCCTCATCATACATATCGTTTGCAGCATATTCCTGAGCTAAAATCATCGAGGCAGTTTTGACAATTTCTGCGCTTTCACTTCCGGCAATGAGAGATTCTAAATATGGATTGAGACCTCCGGTAATAATTGACCCTTGTTCTTCCTGAGCAATATCCTTTGCCGTCTGGTAAAGTTCGACCAAGCCTTTTACGGCTTCATCAGTAGTACCGTAGTTATTTATTATATATTTGTAATTATCGACTGAAGCATTTAACAATCCACTGCCTCGCGATTCGAGTGCTTCCCATAGCTTTTTCTCTGCATCATTCGTCGGCTCTTGTGTCATACATTCAAACACAATCTTTGACGACGCATCGGCTAAAAAGTCATCTGGATTAAAGGTAGCAAAACCCCAGTCGGTCTTCATTGCCGTAAGGTCGGATTTTTCAACTACAACGGCAAGGGGAATATCGGGATCGGTTCTTGGAATTAAATTATCCCCGCCAAGCTGCGATGCACAATCGCCGTTTAAGTAACCTAAAAATGCATATCCCCCCACTGCGAGAAGCTGTGTAAGCTCGTTCCCCTGAATAATATTTAAGCCGGGTTTGTCAAGAGCGATATCTCCAAAACGGGGATAACCGCCGCCGTATATTACAGCCCCGACCTGCTCATTATCCTCTATTGTTGTCCCGAATATCTTCGGACTGCTCGCATCTACCAAAACTCCTTTCTGTCCTTTGGCTATTCGGCTGTTTTTAACTACTGCATCGTTTCCGCCGAGCGAAGCAATTCCCCAAACATTATTTTCTATACGGCAGTCCTTTATCAAAGACGGCTCATCCTGTTTGCCGTACATTGTTATCCCCAAAAGACAATTTTTTACATCAGAATTATTGATATTTAATTCTGCTTTTGATCCCATTATACCGGCAACCGCACCGTTTATATCGGCATATTCGATATCAGCCCTTGCATCCTTGCCCAATATTATTCCGCCCCAGCGCTGTAATGGATTCTCGGATGTAAAACGAACTTTGCTGTTTACATTCCCCTGAATATTTAATTCACCTTGTACACGGAGTTGTGAACCCGGTGTCATAACTACATTAACGCCCGGCTCGATTGTGAGTGTACTACCCGGTGGAATTGTTGGCGTTCCGCTTATTACAACATTTGAACCGCTCTGCCAGACTATATTATTCGGGTTTGAACCAGGAACTACCGGCAGTGGATTTGATGATGCAGTCATTTGTCCTGATACCCTTCGGGCAAATACACCATTATCAGTTGCCTGATATATGCTGTCGTTTGCTATTGTGAATCTTCTTATATCGTAAGCAGACCTGTTAATTGCTACTGTGTCCCACGTCCAGTTTGCTCCGGTGGTTACTCTAAAAATCGTATCCGGTTTTGTTGAACCGGAGCGGTCCCTCAGCACATACAAATCATTATTATTAACCATTACCTGTTTGTAACTCCCTTTTCTTTGTAGAACTGATGCCAAGCTATTGAAATCATATCTAAAATATCCTTGCGGAGTTGCACTGTAAACATAAGGTTCAGAAAATAGCAGACTTAAAATTTTCTTCTGACCTTCTGTTGCACTTAGACGAAAATCCCAATTGCCACCTCCGTTTTGTGTAACATAAAGGCCTTTTTCTGTACCTGCAAATGCAACATTGTTATCTTTAACTTGAATTGAAAAAACCTCAGGAAATGTTGTTCCCAACCCAATCTTTGCAACAGGATGCCAGGTAAGTCCAGCATCGCTACTGCTAAAAATATTTGTACTCGTGCTGCCCATTGATGCTTTCTTTCCAAAGGCATATAGTTTATTTTGCCAGCGGACTATTCCATTTATTATAGCACCGCTCGTTCCTGCATTAATCTGAGAACGAGTCCATGTCTTTCCTGTATCAACCGACCGCGCTATAAATACGCTATCTTTTTTATCTTCAATTCTACCAAAACAAAAAAAAGTATTGCCATTATGCAAGTAAAAACCTTGGCTTGTCTTACCTACAGTAAATTTATCTTTTGCAAATGCCATATTCACAGCCGACCAACCGCTTCCATTTTTTCGGTAGATAACATCCTGTTTATTCTTAATCCTTTCTGCAATTGCAAGAATTACATTCCCGCTTACCGCAACTGCTTTTGTGTTTAATGTTGCAATTGTTGTTTTGGGATTCTTATTAGACCAGCTTGTTCCGCCATCAGTGCTTACGTAAACATACTCGTTTGTTCCTACTAAAATCTTGTTTTCATTCATGGGATCAATATCTATTGATAATACTTCACCTTCTATCTGTGCTACTTTTTCAGGACTGACACCGATAGAGCCAACATACAAACCATCTTCGGATGCAGCAAAAATCTTTGAGCTTGTCGCACGAAGTCGTTTTATTGGTTTTGAAAGATTTTTTAAAACATCAAATGTCCTATTTTGAAAATTATAACGGGTAATTTTTCCGTTATTCTTACCAGTAGATACTCCAACATAAATTTGGTCCCCAATTTGATTTGTGGTTATGGCAGTAACATCGCCTGAAATTATTTTTTCCCATCTCTGTGTTCTATTATTAAAAAACATTGTAAAATTAGTATCCGACCAGCTTACCCCACGGTTTATACTTCTCCACAAACCGCTTGCCCCACCTTGTTTTGTTGTAATATCTTTAGGTTGTGCCCCTGCTACCCAAACAGTCTCAGGTTTCTGCGGTACTGTCCAGACATCCTCCACATTGGTTTTAGGATTCGTCCCTGTACCTGCGAAATATTGAATACCCCTGAATTCTATACCACCATCTAATGACCTTCTCAGGCTCGATTCATTCGGTTTATACTTCGTCCCAACCCAAGCTACTGTGTCGCCGCTGGAGCGGGAATAGAGGAGGCGAAGAGGGGCAACATTTGTTATACGTGGTTCAACAATAAATTCACCACCACCATTTGTGCTTAGCCACACATCTCTTCCTTTTGCTACAAGCACAGTATTGCTACTATCTGGCCTGCATGCCACAAGAAGCGGTGAGTCCATTGCATTAATAAAAGACCAGTTTGTACCTTGGTCAACGGATTTGGATAGCTTAATTGCATCCGCAGCATAAATTGTAAACGTGCCGTTTTTATAACCGGCGCTAACATCGCGAACATCCTTGGCAACAGGCGGCCCGCCTAAGTTTTGCCACGACTGTCCGCTTACATTCATCACATTAATTATTAATACGACAAACATTACGAATGACAATTGTAATATGTTTAATTTCGTTTTCATAACGATTTTACCTTTCATTTTTGTTGATAATTTTTTTGTTAAATTACCAATGCAAGCTGATTTAGAGCTTGCATCGTGTAAGAGGCGATGAGTTTTGCTTTCGGTTATTCGTCATCGCCTATGCCTTTTTTGTGTTACATGTTCTCCTGTACAACAGAGAACTTTGGTAGTTTACCCGCCACATCGGCGGGGTGTAACTCCACACAAGTTTTAATTTCTGTTTTTGATCTTTCCCTTTCAATTTGTTCTTATTTACTTAACAATTACTCCATTAATCCATCATTCCATTACTCCATCTCTTTTTACTTCATCAGGAGCATTTTACCCGATGCCGTTGTACTGATAAATTCTTCATTTACGACATTCAGCCGGTAGTAATAGACTCTCGACGGTATATTTGTTCCGTCGAATTCTACATCATATTCTCCTTCTTCTTTATACTCATTATCAATCAGCACATTTACCTGCCTGCCAAGAACATCATAGACTTCTAATGTAACATATCCTGATTTTATTATTTCGTATATAATAGTTGTATTCGGATTGAATGGATTTGGGTAATTACTGATTTTAATTTCTTTTTCATACTCTTCGTTCTGCTCATTTAAGTTTTGCGTTGTTTCTGTTTTAAGGTTAGACGGTAATATGCCGTAAACAAAGTATGACCCTATATATACATCGTACATTGCCCAATATACTTTTCCATTTCCTATAGCCGTGTTAGGCGAAAGTCCGCGTATATTACAATAATATGTTGGAGTCCATGTTAAACCGTTATCTAATGATAACTTTAAAGCATTCGCTCTACCACCGTTTTCAAACGTTACACACCACACCGTGCTAATAACCGGTACTTTTGATGCAATTGACTTCGGTTTCATTATACCCCAGCTTGCTTCGGGTGCATCGGTCAATCTTACTTCCGGCTCAAATGTTTTACCAAAATCGAGCGAACGTCTGAATATCGTTGTTCCGTCCCAGCCAAAATTAGAACCGTATTTTCCGTCGTTCCAGATTACACCTACAAAGCCGTTTGGCTCGGCTACAATATCGGGCTGAATGGATGCTTGCAAGTCGTTTGTTGAAAGGAGCATTCTTCTCGACCAGTTCCGGCGTTTTATTTTTGAGCGGTAGTGGACTGCTTCGATATTCGTGTTTCGTGTACCCCATTGGTTAACCTGTTGAAGCCATCCGCCTGCAAGAGCTATGCGCGGTTCGTACACCCGACGACCGCCTGCATAACCGCGAAATTTCCAGGTCTCACCAAAATTTGTCGAGATGTAAATATACTTCGGTACTGGTGTACCTTTTGTCCATCGGGCATCCCCAATTAAAACTGCTATTGTATCACCAGAGCTTGCCATGTCTAAAGGGGCAGATTCATATTCAACAAATTTTCGGCGTGTTGTAAATGTTTCTCCTCCATTAGTACTTATCATGAAACCCGTATAAGGCCTGACTCCCCCTGTGGATAAGGTATCCATATGATAAAAAATTAGAAATACTTTATTCTTATGTGCAACAATCCGGGTCCAACCAGCTCCCTGAACTGTTCCAATAGAATCCTCTATTATATTTTTCTTAATATCAAATGTTAATCCCCCATCTGTCGAGCGACAAAAATATTGTAATCTCAAGTTAGGCGGTGCACCTTCTTGTCCAGTAACACCGTATACCGTATCACCAACTACAGCCAAATTGGGCCACCACCCATTCTCAAACAGCAGCACCGGCTCGCTCCATATTATCTGGTTACACAGCGATGTGTCGGCTGTCTTGGCAAGCGGCGGTAAGCTCGCTTTGTCGGGCTTGATGCCCGTATCAAATACTTTGGGAACTGCATTATAACCACTACCATATATATCGCTGATACCTTTAGCTAACTCTATCGCATCAGGCAAATAAATATTCTTATCCTTAATAACATACGCCTCGCCGCCGTTGTATAATTGTATATCCACTCCCTCTATCAACTCGCTCAGTGAATCGGGATGCGGCGGTACATAATCATCCTCATCGAAGAGTGCATGTCCGACTGCTCGCCCGTCTCTGACGTTCGGGTGGGTTTGGGTTTGAACCTGCGAACAAAGATGAGTAATTGAAAAGGCAATTGTAAAAATTAATATTAATGTTTTCATAATAACTCCTTGTTAATTATTTATCTCGTCTCAACTTCGCATCAAAACTAATTAGGATTCATTGAGCTTACAACGAGTAATTTAGTAAAATAAAAGCCTTAACGCAACTTATTTTTACACTATTAGAAAAATTTAATTATGAGGTGGTTTACCTATAAAAACCTAAAAAACAGTTTTTTTGAGGCGGGGGTATTGAAATTGCCAGTTTCTCAGTATGGCGCGGTTGTTTAAATGTAAATAGTGTTACTGTCATTCTATACTAAGCTGGACAGACTGAAAATCTATCCTAGCGATTTACTTCTTCCATCAACTCCCTTACAACATCGTACTTCCCGAAAGGCGGCATCATGTAAATTCCTTGAACAATCTGTTTTGCTTCTTTGATAAATTCTTTCGATAACTCAATGCCAACTTTTGAGGCATCGCTTCCGGCATTCCGGATTTTTTCTCTGACTTTTTCGGGTATTATCATTCCCGGGACTTCGTTATGCAAAAAATCGGTATGCTTGTAACTTCGTAAAGGCAGCACACCAACCATTAAAGGTAGATGCAAGTGTTCAATCCGTTTTACAAAATCTTCAAGAGTTTTCAATTCGTATAAGGGCTGAGTAAAAATTAACTCAGCGCCGGCTTCGGCTTTCTTCTCAAGCCGCTCAATCTCTAAATCCATATCGGCAGCTAACGGATTGGCAGCACATGCAATCAAAAAAGAAGTCGGCTCGCCGATTGTATGGCCTAACAAATCGACACCGCGGTTCATAGAACTAACCGCTCTTATTAATCCTATTGAATCAACATCGAATACGGATCGGGCTTGTGGATAATCGCCGATGTTTGCCGGGTCGCCTGTTATGCAAAGCAAATTTTTAATGCCTAGAGCGTGCGAACCTAACAAGTCGGCTTGTAGAGCCAATAAATTTTTGTCGCGTGCCGTGAAGTGTGTGATTGTTTCAATGCCAACCTTTTGCTTTATCAGTTGCGAAATTGCTACAGGGGTCATCCTTAGCCGGGCACGGGCGCCGTCGGTGATATTTACTGCATCAACTCCAAGTTCGTAACATTTTTGCGCCCCCTCGATTACTTTCCGCATATCGACGCCGCGGGGAATATCGAGTTCAACAGTAGTTAAAACTTTTTTGCCGATGTTCCGTGCAAATTTCGATTTACGAAATTTATCTGCATCATATTGCAATTCTTTTTCAGGTTCGAGTGATAATTCTACTTTAGCCGAAGATTTAATATCACCTCTTTTAATTTGAACATCTTTAATAGCATCTCTGATTGCCCGGATATGAGCGGGTGTTGAGCCGCAGCAAGCGCCAATTATTGTAACTCCGCTTTGAACAAGCTCGCGCGCATAAGTTGCTAAATATTCAGGAGATGTGTGATAAATCGAACGCCCGTCCTGCAGTGTTGGAATTCCTGCAGCAGGTTGAGCAACAAGATAGATTCCCTCTTTATGAAGGTTGCGGATAATCCCAAACATCCGCTGCGGTCCGACAGTACAATTCGCCCCAACTATATCTACACCTTTTTCAATGATGTGCTCGATAACTTCGATTGGATAATTACCTGCGAGTATTGAGCCGTCCTCGGCGAAAGCTTTTTGTGCAATAAGTGGAATATTTGTAAGTGATTTCACAGCTTCGATTGCTTCATCGAGTTCCTGAGTGCTTACAAAAGTTTCGAGCATTATCAGGTCGATACCCCCTTCAAGCAAATACTCAACCTGTTCTTTGAAAGCATCGCGTACGTGCTGCCGTTTTACTTTTCCGATTGGTTCCATTAATTTTCCTGTTGGACCAACTGCACCAGCAACATAAATATTATCGCCGGCAGCGCGGCGGGCAATTTCAACTCCCGCTAAATTTATCTCTCTGATTTTGTCTTCTAAATGATAATCCACCAAACGAAAGCGGTTTGCTGAAAATGTATTCGTCTCGATTATCTCTGAACCGGCTTCAATATATTCGCGATGAAGCCGTTCAACGATGTCCGGGTTTTTAATGTTTTGAATTTCGTGCGGAAGTTCGTCGTACTCGTATAAATCGAGCAGCGTTCCCATTGCACCGTCGCACAGAATCGGTCCCAATTTTAACCGGTCTCTAAATGGTATTTTCATACCTAAACTGATTTTCTTAAAATGTACTCCTCGGCAATCTGCACGGCATTAGTTGCGGCACCTTTACGCAGATTATCGGAAACAACCCACATATTCAAACCGCTCTTAATTGTTTCGTCCCTTCGTAGCCGTCCGACGAATACTTCATCGCGATTATGCGACCAAATTGGCATTGGATAAATATTTTGCATCGGATCGTCCTGCAGCACAACTCCCGGTGCGCTGCTTAAAATTTTTTTAACTTCTTCAAGTTCAAACGGTTTTTCAAATTCAATATTGATTGCTTCGCCGTGTCCTCCGATTGACGGAATACGCACACAGGTTGCCGTAATTTTCAAAGTCGGCTCTTCCATAATTTTACGGGTTTCATTCACCATCTTTAATTCTTCGCGTGTATAACCATCTTCATAAAAAATATCTATGTGTGGAAAACAATTATACGCAATTTGATGAGGGAATTTTCTCTTTACCATCGGAACTTTTTGCAACTCATCTTCGAGCTGGTCAACAGCATACTGACCGGCGCCCGTTACGGACTGATACGTTGATACGACTATTCTTTTTATTTTCCATTTATCGTGCAGCGGTTTTAAGGCAACCACCATTTGAATTGTCGAGCAGTTGGGATTGGCAATGATGCCTTTATGTTTTAACACTTTATGCGGATTTACTTCAGGAACAACAAGCGGAACCCAATCTTCCATACGAAACGTGCTGCTGTTATCAATAACAAGCGCTCCTTTTTGAGCCGCGATGGGAGCGAATTCTTTGCTGACGGTACCGCCGGCACTAAAAAACACAAAATCGAAACCCGACAATACATCGGCAGTTAACTTTTCGACAAAATAAGTTTTTCCTTTAAAGTCTATTTGCGTGCCTATCGATTTTTCGGTAGCAAGAAGATTTAATTTGCCGACGGGAAAATTACGCCGTTCGAGAACTTTTAAAATTTTTCTTCCAACCAAACCAGTGGAGCCCACAATTGCGATGTCAAAAAGTTTCAATGTTTGCCTCTAAAATTTTTATGTGAAAATATTTATTAACAATAAAAAGGGAAATACGATAGTTTCGATGATGCCAAAGAAGATTGATCTAAAAGCATCCACACGCAACAATAATATTATGATGAATATTCCAAAGAAACCGATGTTACGATATTGTTCGCTGATATTGTCCGGCAAAAACGAGGCAACAACGTGCGAACCATCTAAAGGCGGAATCGGCAACATATTAAACACGGCAAGTATGACGTTCAGATACACACCACCTATAAACATTTTTGTTAAGAACCCCCACATTTCGATTAGCACTTCGACACCTGTTTGTTCAATTAATGGAGTGAGTGTGCGAGCCAATATGAAAGCAACGGCGCACACAAAAGCCAGGGCAATATTCGATAAGGGACCGACTACCGAAACAAGTATATCGTCGCGTTTGAAATTCGAAAAATTCATTGGGTTCACAGGAACCGGTTTTGCCCATGCAATAAAAATCTGCCCAGCCATAAATAAAGAGAACAGAGGAACAAGGACTGATCCGATTGGATCAATATGAGGAATAGGATTGAAGGTTAAACGCCCCATCATTTTTGCGGTCGGATCGCCTAAACGCAAAGCCATATAACCGTGTGAAATTTCGTGGACGATAACAGAAAACAACAGGATCGGGAGTATATATAAATGTTCGATAATTTTTTCCATCTTCTAAGTTTATGAGTATTTGATAAATTCAGTAAAAAGATAAGTGTTTTTAAGTTAAAAGAAAAATAATTATATTCTGCAAGAATAATAGTGAGAAAAATATGGGCTCAGTAAAATTAGAAAATGTCCGGAAAACATTCGAACCAAACGTAACAGTTGTTCACGATGTTAATCTGGAAATTCCGGATAAGGAGTTTATCGTGTTAGTTGGTCCTTCGGGATGCGGCAAATCGACAACATTGAGAATGATTGCTGGACTCGAAGAAATTACAAGCGGCACGATTTCAATTGACGAAAAAGTCGTGAACGACATCCCTCCGAAAGATAGGGACATTGCTATGGTATTTCAAAATTACGCTCTCTACCCGCACATGAACGTGTTTGAAAATTTAGCTTTCGGCTTGAAATTACGAAAGTATGATAAAGCCGAGATAAAAAAACGTGTGCAAAAAGCTGCCGATATACTTGGCATCAGCCAGTTGTTAGAACGCAAACCGAAAGCATTATCGGGCGGACAGCGGCAGCGGGTTGCTTTGGGACGAGCAATTGTTCGCCAGCCGAAAGTATTTTTATTCGATGAGCCGCTCAGCAATCTCGATGCAAACCTGCGTGTTCAAATGCGAACCGAAATTTCACGGTTGCATCACCAAATCGAAACTACAATGATTTATGTAACACACGACCAAGTTGAAGCTATGTCGATGGGCGATAGGATTGTTGTAATGAAGGACGGCTACATACACCAAGTTGATACACCGCTAAACATCTACAATAATCCCGTAAATAAATTTGTTGCTTCGTTTATTGGAAGTCCGACGATGAATTTTGTCGAAGGGACAATTCATTCCGATGGTCAACTGATGTACACCTCGCTGAACAAAGCTTTGAAGTGTAATTTACTCAATGAATTCAAAAATAAATTAGCCGCTTATACTAATAAAGAAATTGTGTTAGGTATAAGGCCCGAGCACATTCACACACACGCTAATTCGACAACTTATGAAACGATAACCGGATTCATCGAAGTTATAGAAACGGTCGGCAACGAAATGTTTGTTTATTTCGCACTGGGAGAAAGCGAAAAGTTAGTAGCTCGCGTTCCTCCCGATAACCGGTTAAAAGTAAACGAAAACTACTCCCTTTATATAGATACCACTAAATTACATTTCTTCGATAAAGTTTCTGAAAAAGCAATATAAAAAGCCGGTCGTTACTTTGACCGGCTCGTTTTCCAAAACCCTAACTGTCATAAATTTATTTCATCAACAGCATTCTTTTAACTTGCACAAATTTCTTACCTGGATTTTGTATATCAGCCGCTTCAATTCTGTAGAAATATAAACCACTTGCCGCTTCAATTCCTAAACTATTTTTTCCATTCCATTCAACCGAACGATAGCCGCTTTCCTGAGTTTCATCAGCAAGCGTTTTAATTTCTTGCCCGAGTAAATCATAAATTTTTATAGTAACATGAGAAGCATTTGGCAATCCGTAACGAATAACAGTAGTTGGATTAAATGGGTTGGGGAAATTTTGGGATAGCTCGAATTCATGAGGTACCGCCCCGATTTCAGTTAGTTTGTTTTGGATAAAGGATTGACTTCCGACTAATATGTTCATTTTCCGTGGATTAGATTTGGATAGATTCGTGAAAGAGTATTTATCCGATTGTCTCAAATATTGAGTTGATTTTATCAGCTTATCTATCAGAACAACTTCGGTTTCAAGTGGTATGTTTTCCAATCCATCAAATTTCAAGTCAATTTTATCTTCAATATTACTGAGAACTTCGAATTCCCAATCGGCACCATCTACGGGATTAGGGCGGGCATCAACGCAGAACTTATCTAATATCTTTCCCCAGTTTGCACGGGGGAAATAGACAGAGACAAATTCGCCGATAACAGGTGGCTCGGGTTTATCTAATTCATCATAATCAACCATTGCCGATGGAGATATGACTATTTCATTATCGTCATCTTTGGCGCCTCTGCATTCTGCTAAAATTTTTATTTTCCAGATAACATCTTCTGATTTTTCAGCAGTTTGTTTTGGTGGTACAATTCCTACTTTAGGGTTGACAAAAAGCGTATCTATCGAACCCGACAAATTTGAAACAGCATATCCCTCAAAAGGAATTATTGCACCACTATGACTTGTCCAGTTTCCGTTGTAAGAACGTGCATCTAAAACACTGCCGCTCTTCCGAGTGAGATTGCTAAACGGCACATCGAAGTTAAACGGGTTGCCGATCAACGTCCACCCTGTATCTAACGGAATAGAATATCTAACGTGAGTAAAGTTAGATGTACCCTCGCCGGTATTAATAATTTTTCCTGCGTCCTTTACAATCAGCCAGAACGATTTACCCGGAAGCATTTGCGATGTATTTCCATACTCAACATACGGTAATTTTCCGCCTTTCAATTCGAAGAACCTCCACTTGGTATTATTGTAAGCGCCTAAATCATCTTCCAATACTGCGCTGGGGGTTTTATTCGTAGCGCTGATTGGCAGGGAAATTAGCCGATATGCGTTTTGTTCGCTGCCGGCGGGTTGGGCGGTTGGTTTTGCAACTCCATTTAAAACAGCAACCTGTGCAGAATAAATATCGGTTACTGGAAAACGTGCAATGTTATTATAAACATCTGCGGCGGTAACATAAAATTCTAACCCGCGCGATGTAATAGAACTTGCCGGAATAACACCGTTATAGATATTGCCTGTCTTCGTTAAAGTGAGTGGAGTAAATGTCTGATCGCCGCCCCGCCGATAAAACAATGTTGCACTTGCCACGCCGGATAAATCGGTTACATTGAATGAAACTGTAACTTGCTGAGCAGCTACCGGAGGAGAAATGGAATCTAACGAAACAATTGGTGCCGTTGCATCCAATGTGGCTGTATAAATGTAGCCGCTGGAAGAATTTATTTGTCCGCTTACGCCGATACCGACAGGAGATGGTTGACCGAGCGTAGAGGTTAGCGTAAAAGCTCCACTCGAAGAAAGACCGCCAGCGTTACTTTGTGTCGATGTGGATAATTGAATTTGTGCCTCTGCCCCATAACAAAGCGATAGTATAATTAAAAGAAACTTTTTAATATTCATTGTTTGGCCTCTTTTGATTTTCTATATTTATTTACCAGAACCACTCGCTGGCGATTGATCTGCATTCTCATTCGAAGTCCCAGACATTTTTGTTACCGTCCCATAGGATGTTGGGAAGTACATCAAAATCAGTTTTGAATACCAGACTGAGGCGCTACCACCTACCCAACCCCTAAATGCATTTAAATAGTATGTATAGGATCCTGCTGCAGTTATGTTAAATGTTTTTTCATGTGAGATTGATCCCCACCAAACAACTGATGATGCGAAAGTCTGATCGTTTGCCCCAAATGCTATATATTGGGTTGGGGTTGTGGTGTTTGCAGTTTCAATACCCACTAGTATATTACCGATTGAAGTACCGCCTATCTGACCGAAAGCATGGCCCAATGCAACTATATAACCAGGCCCTGGAACTGTTATTGAAGCACTTGTAATGTTTGTAACTCCACTATTAGCAATGACAACGGATCCTGTATTGGCACCGCGCGCGACACCTGGCTCATCTAAAATTTTAGCCGCTGTTACATTGTTATCAGCTATTTTCACAGTGGTTACTGAATTTGATGCTAGGTCGGCAGCCGCAATTGTACCATCCACAATTTTTACAGAGCTAACGGAATTATCAGCGAGGTCGGCTGTTGTAACCGTTCCGTCAACAATTTTTGCCGAGGTAACTGCGTTATCAGCTATTTTCACAGTAGTAACTGAATTCGAAGCTAAGTCGGCAGCCGCAATTGTTCCATCTAAAATTTTTACTGAGGTAACTGCATTATCTGCTATTTTAACAGTAGTAACTGAATTAGTAGCTAAATCAGCAGCTGCAACCGTACCGTCTAAAATTTTTACCGAGGTAACTGCATTATCTGCTACACCATCAGCCTGATCAGCACGAAGAGAAAATGCAACACTCGTTATCCGTAACCTGGGAGTCATCTCAGTTCCGCTTCCAACAGTAATTCCAATATACCGATCCCCTGTTCCTACAAATAATGGGGAAGTAGCGGTGGAGAAAGCTGAGATGCTTCCTAATATCACGTTAAAAACACCGTTCGTTATAGTAGCGCCGGTTTGAGTTTCCGTCCATATCGCTGTCCCTCCAGTTAGTACATCATAAATTTTAAACGTTAGATTTCTTGTACCGCTTAGTGGTACTCCCGCGGAATCCAACTTACCTTGGTAATTAACCAATTGCGGAACTTGGGCTTCTACAAATGAAATAATTAAAAATAGACTAATAAAAATAATTGAAAAAGTTTTCATGACAAATTTCTCCTTTTAAATAGTTTATATGTTTTTTAAATATTTAGGGTCTTCGCGTACTCGAGTGGGTCATTTTATATCTCCTTGAGCATGCAAG
>JASEGV010000073.1 GCA_030017895.1 Bacteroidota bacterium
CGATAAAATCTATAACACTAAACTTATATTTGAATTTTTGGAACTGCCCTTATATAAAAAAATAAAAAGGAGAACAGCTATGAAAACATTCATTTTATGTTTGTTATTTATCTATTATGTCTTTGATATTTCGGCTCAAAATAATTCAGTTATTAAAACAAAGGGTTCATCCAAGGGCACTAAAACTATATTTGATGAAACGAAAAGGATAGCAAAGGAAGATCGCCAGAGCTTGCAGAGATATTCATCAAATCTACAAAAAGATTTTCAGCGTAAACACTCTCGGCGGTTAAAAGGAAGTAGTACCCAAAATATATTATTACAGAATAATAGAAATTTAGATTCATCAATTAACCTGTTTATTGATAAAGATAACATTACCTATTCTGCGAGTAAGGAAAATATTCGGGAGTTAAAAAACGATAAATACGATACCGCAAAAGAAATCTGGGCAGCACAATATGGTTCTAAAGCCGTACCCTCTTGGGATGCCGCATTCAGAGGTTTATTTGATCAGTACGGTAATGTGTATGTGAGAGAGAATCGTCATACAGTTAAATATGATAGTAGTGGAAATGAAATTTGGAGAATAAATGAAACAGGATATGCTTGGAGGCCAGTTGAAACAGGTCTTATAGATATCGACACTATACGGAAACGAATTTTATGTAAAGTTGGTGAAGGTATAGCAATGTATAACTATGATGGGGTGAGGATGTGGTTACACGAATGGCCCGATAATAGCATATATAAATTAAAATTTTGTGGAAGCGGTGACATTTACCTCGTAGGCAGAGAATCAAATTGGGAATGCTACATACAAAAATTTTCTTCGGATGGTGAAGGTATATGGTGGGATGTTTTTGAAACGGGAGATGATCCATATGCGAGTTCTGTTGCCTTTGCCAATACAGGAAACATTTTGATTGCTTGCGACGGAATAGGAGAGGAGGAGACAGGTAGGGATATTATTATTGTTAAATACTCTCCGGATGGAGACCTTTTATGGCAAAAAAGCTATTCAAGTTCCGGAGAAAATGACGATTATGTATATGCTCTTGCGGTTGACAATTCTGGTTCGGTTTATGCAACCGGTGCAATAACCACTTCAGATGGTTTGTTACAAATGATTACTATTAAATATAGTCCATTGGGAGTAAGAAGATGGGTCAAAAAGTATATTTATCCTGGTTACTCGGATAGTGAAGGAGTATACGTACTGGCTGATAAGGTTGGCAATATTTTGGTTTTGGGTGGGATAGTAGAATATAAAAATTATCCTGAATTAGAACGTTATTACCTATTAATCAAATACTCTGCAACAGGTCAAAAACTGTGGGAAAGGACATTTAAAGGTAGCCCCTGTAAAATGGTTTTAGATAACTTGAATGATGTCTACATTACCGGAACATTTAGAGGTGGAAGCCAATATCAAGGCTTTGCAACAATCAAATATAATACTAATGGGCTTCAACAATGGGTGGTATATTATAGTATC
Organism: Bacteroidota bacterium; assembly: GCA_030017895.1. Classification (NCBI taxonomy): domain Bacteria; kingdom Pseudomonadati; phylum Bacteroidota; species Bacteroidota bacterium. The sequence goes on from JASEGV010000073.1 coordinate 1,499, forward strand.
TCAGATTTATCTAGTAGCTCAGAATTAGTATATACAGAAGCATTTGATATTGGAAGCGATGGAAAGGGCAACCTTATTGTTGTTGGAACGATGGATGACGGGGTAAATAAGTATAATTGTAATACAGCAGTCGTAAAATACAATTCTAACGGATTACAAAAGTGGGTAAGGAATTATGATGGACCTTGGCTATCTAACGACAGGGTGCGTGCTATTGATGTAGACGCGCAAGGAAATATTTACCTAACTGGTTCAACTTATAATCATTATACTGGATATGATTTTCTAACTGTAAAATTTAATAACAGAGGTGAATTAGAATGGGCTGATAAACATACAAGCATAGATGATACTTATTCTGGGGATGAAGGCGATGATATTTACGTTGATAAAAATAATAATGTATATGTAGCAGGTATTTGTTCTCCAACTTGGGATAGAACTGCCTATCTTACAATTAAATACAATACTTATGGTGTAAAACAATGGGTTGCCACTACCGAAATTTCATCTGGCCGTCATGATGTAAAAATTGTTGGGGATAAACAGGGAAACATTTACGTTGGGTATGGTGATCTTGTTAAATATGATACACTTGGTAACAAACTTTGGTCTGTTCCTATAGGGGGTGCACAGATCATTATTGATGATTTTGAAGCGATCATAGTTACAGGAGGTTCAGGAACAATGAAAATTTCAAGTGAAGGGTTACTATTGTGGACGTCCCCGTACGCTGGCGAGCAAATAGCAGTTGACCAATTAGGGAATATATATCTAACACGTCATACCATGGATGAGAAGTATAATACTATGAAACTTAATTCATCTGGTGTATTACAATGGAATGTATTTTATAGTAGAATGCCAAATGGTATCGCCCGCCCATCGCATATTGCTATCGATAAGTATTCTAATGTTTATGTTACCGGCTACAGTAGAGCCACAGGAACAGCCTTGGATTTTACAACCATTAAGTATGATTCTACAGGTGTAGAACAGTGGGTCCAATTTTACCAAGGAGGTGGCGTACCAAGAAAGATTGTTATAGATTCACTGGGGAATATTTATATAAGCGGCTCTAAGTATCTCACTCTAAAATATAATCAGGCTGGTACACTTATTTGGGTTGCACGTTATCATCCAAGCCAAACTTCTAATAGTTATGTTCAAGATATTAACATCGACAGTAAAGGTAATATTTATGTCGCTGCAGAAACATTAGAACTTTCGAATGGTGTGGATATTTCATACAGCGCGGTTAAATATTCACCAGCACGACTCGAATTTTCACATAGCTTTATAGATTTTGGCGTGGTTTCGCTGGGTTGTAAATCTATTAAAACTTCAATCCTAAAAAATATTGGATCTGAAAAATTAATAATTTCTGATGTTGAAATTGGAAATTCTAACTTCGCAATTTCGCCTAAATCGGCTACAATATTACCATTAGATAGTATCACTTGCAGTTTATTGTTTAACCCATCCGGGGCAGGTGAATATCTATCTAAATTCAATTTTATAGATGGCTCTCAAACATTAAACAATACACTCGATGCAACTGGTTTTGCAGTTCCTACTATTCCACTCAATGTTTCCAAAACATTCATTCAGTTTTCGAAGCTTGAAGTGGGTTGCAGAGACACAACCGAAATCAAGTTGTTCAACAGGAATAGTTGTCCTGATACGGTATTCCCCATGATATCAAATCCTATGTTTAAGGTAAGGACTTCGCCTATAGTATTAGCTCCATATGATTCTACTCATTTTGAAATTGTATTCACTCCCTCGCAACCGGGTGATTTCAATTCGATATTAACTTTCAATTCTTTGAGAGGAACACAATCAGATAGTATAATTGTAATTGGTAGTAGTTATGCTAATAGCCCACCCACAACAATAACTAGTATTCTAAACAATGGTTGGAATTTAGTTTCGCTGCCAGTTGAGTCGTCGTGCTCATATTCGTTCTCGAATTTATTTAAGTATACACCAATTGGTTATGTAAAAAGTAATATTTTAGAGCCATGGTCAGGTCATTGGTTAAAATCCTCTGGTGAAGAATTCAACTTTCATGGTTATCCTGTAATAGCTGATACATTTCAACTCCTTACAGGATGGAATCTGATCGGCTCCATTTCGAATCCTGTTCATACCTCATCAATAATAACAAATCCTCCTAATATAATTGCATCACAATTTTTTGGTTATCAATTAGGGTACCTAATCTGTGATTCTATTTATCCCGGTAATGGATATTGGTTAAAACTAAATTCACCCGGTAAATTAATATTATCAATAGACAACCCGATACAAAATGCAAAAATTGCGACTGTTAAGGATGAAACAAACATTTTTAATTCCCTTACGTTGAACGATGCAAATGGACAGTTGCAAACCTTATATTTTGGCATAAAACCGAATGATGATTTTTCAGCTGATATATATGAACTTCCACCTGTTCCACCATCGAACATTTTCGATGTTCGATTTGCTTCGCAAAGATTGTTAGAAATTGTTGACGAAAATAAAATTGGGATATTTCCCATCATAATTTCTTCGGCAGTATATCCTGTAACAATCTCTTGGAATTTGAAAAATATGTTTTTAGAAGCATCCTTAAAAATTGGGAAGAATGATATTCCTATCCAAGCAACAGGTCAATTTGATATACCAACATCGGATGTTCGTGTCAAACTTGTTATCAAACGATCCGTTGAACTACTTAATGAATTTGTTCTTGAGCAAAATTATCCGAATCCGTTTAATCCAAGCACGCTCATAAAATACCAACTCCCGCAGGCAAACAAGATTGAGTTAAAGATTTACAATATCTTCGGACAGGAAGTTAAAAAGCTTGTAGATGAAGTACAGGATGCAGGATATTATGAGATAGTATGGAATAGCGACAACAACACGGGTAACAATGTAGCAAGTGGTGTTTATTTTTATCGGATACAGGCTGGTTCGTTTAGTGAAACCAAGAAACTTATTTTGATGCGGTAATATTTTTTTTTAGATTTTTTAACAGAGCCGATTCAATCCGAGTCGGCTTCTTTGTTTAAATCCCTCCAATTTTCTATATTTATTAAAACTATTTAAAGTCTTATATTTAATTATGAATTTACAAAACGACATTTTCTTAAAAGCTTGTAAACGTCTGCCAACCGAACGAACACCCGTATGGATTATGCGCCAAGCGGGCCGGTATTTGCCTGAATATAGAGCTGTACGTACCAAAGCTGATTTCCTTACTCTTTATAAAACTCCCGAGCTTGCAGCAGAAGTTACAATTCAACCCGTCGATATCATTGGCGTTGATGCGGCCGATTATTTTCTCAGATATACTCGTTATTCCCGAAGCGATGGGGATGGAATTAATTGTAGAAGAAGGTAAAGGCGGACCGCGGTTCCCATCCCCCATCCGTTCGTCTTCCGAAATTGAAAAATTGTCTATCCCCGACCCATACGATAAATTAAAATATGTAATGGATGCGCTGAGTTTAACAAAACAAAATTTGGCTGGACGTGTTCCTCTAATCGGATTTGCGGGTTCGCCATGGACACTCGCAACCTATACTTATAACACGCAGCGAGGATCAATCCGATGAGTTCATCGAACTGATTCAATCGCGCGGCGGGAAAGCAATCTTGTTTCCGACAATCAAAATTACTGACCCGGATGATTGGCAGGAGTGCGATAGAGCGGTGGAATATTTAAATTCTTTCGACGGAATCATATTCACGAGCCGAAACTCGGTAGAAAAGTTTATCGCAAGAATTAATTTCAAGAACATTCCCCTTTCGGCTCTATCCTCAACGCTCCTCTTTGCGGTGGGTGAAAAAACAAAATCAATCCTCGAAAAACATAAACTCAAAACAAACGCAATTCCTGAAAATTTTACTGCCGAATCCTTGGTAGAAACAATAAAAACATTTAGTGTTCAAAACAAAAAGTTCCTCTTCCCCCGCGGTAATTTAGGGCGCGATGTTGTCATCGATAAACTTTCCGAGTATGGCGCTGAAGTAAAATCTGTGGTTGTGTATAAAACAGAAAAAGCAATCCCAGACAACCTGCACTCGATAGAAAAAGAATTATTGGAAGGCAAAATTGATGTAGTTACTTTCACAAGTCCATCCACTGTGACCAATTTCTTCTCTCTGTTTTCCGAAGATACCAAGAGCCAATTTATAAAAAATATTATCTTTGCCGTTATAGGAGAAGTAACTGCGAAATCGTTACGGAAGTTTGGAATCGAACCAACTATTATTGCCAAACCATCAACTAACAAGGGGATAGTGGAAGGGATTGAGAGATATTGTCCGGTTTGAATTTATTCTACTATTTTAATAGATTGTAATCAAATAAACTGATAGGTCGAAAAAATGATTTTAAAAAATGTTTCCCTGAACTTGCTGGTTTTTCTGTTTGCTTTGCAACTGTATGCTGGCAGTAACAGTACTTTCGATTTTTTACGGAACGATGCCGGTGCGCGGGCTTCCGCACTCGGTGGTAGTTTTCTACTTGCTTCCAACGACCCGAATACAATTTTTTATAACCCATCTCGAATGACAACAATAGCAACACCTCAAATATCATTCGGATATTTTAAGCATTTGTTGGATATTAATTCCGGACATTTAAGCTATGCACAGGAAATAAGCGGTTTCGGTTATATCGGCGGGGGGATTGTTTACACGAACTACGGTGAGTTTATGAAGCGAAACGAATTCGGCGATGAGTTAGGAAAATTTACGGCAACCGAAATTGCAATGTCGGTTGGTTATGCAAATCATTTGTACGAGAATTTAACTTACGGTGCAAGTTTAAAATTTATCTATTCTGCCATCGAAAAATATAAATCAACCGCAGTTGCTCTTGATTGGGGAGTAACTTATGTAATTTCACCCGAAAAGTTTCAAGTTGGAGCAAGTTTATTGAATCTTGGGACACAATTAGACCCGTATATGAATACAAAAGAAAGTTTACCAACCGATTTAAAAGTTGGCGCATCAGTTAAGCCCGAACACTTGCCGCTTGTACTTAATTTCAGTTTCAATAAATTAATTGAAAAACAGAATAACTTTATGTCGCGTTTCAAAGCATTTTCAATTGGAGGCGAATTTTTAGTAACTCAGAATGTTCAATTCCGGTTCGGATATAATAATGAGAGACGATCGGATTTAAAAATCGGGAAGAGTTCCGGACTTGCCGGATTTTCACTCGGGGGAGGATTTATTTACAACGAATACAAAGTCGATTACGCATTCAACTCATTGGGTAAAATTGGCGGACTGCATCGTATAGCAGTTGGCATACTTTTCTGATACAACCATTTATCCATTGAGTACATGATTCGATGATTCAATGGCTAAATTATTTTTACCTCACCAGGATTGCTTTCTTCACAGATGTGAACGAACCTGCCGAGAGCTTGTAGAAGTAAACTCCACTCGGGAAATTACTCGCATCAAATTCTACCGACTTGTAACCGGCAACTTGAAACTCGTCAATTAACTGAACGACTTCGCGCCCTAACAAATCGTAAACGCGCAATGTAACTTTTCCCGCTTCCGGAATCTGATATCTGATTATAGTTTTCGGATTAAACGGATTTGGGTAGTTCTGATGTAATACAAACTCTGCAGGTAAACCGCTATTTCTTACTTTAACCTGAGCGAGTGGCTGGTTGATATACACAGGCGAATGAACCGATAAGTATTGGTCGAGTTTCGCTTTTGAATCATCAGATGTTAAATGCAAATTAATATTTTCATCCCCTTCGAAAATCAATTGCAGCGGATAATCGACATAATTTATATTTATAATATTAACATTGGATAAAAGTCCGACATATTTATCATTTACAAATCTAACATCAAACACACCCGGTGGCGCTTGCGGCGGGAATTCAATAAATTGATCCACCTCGAAGGAATTCGTCAGGTATAATTTTGTTGAGTTACCTTTGCTGTCAATAATTTTTATCGCATTCCGGTTATTTGATTTCCGATTTGTGTAATTAGAACCTGTCGCCAATGGGCTTTCAAGTTTGATGCTTCCGTTTGCTGAAAGTTTTATCCAATACCCTTTTCCTTTTTCCAAAATTGAAGATTCTGAATATCCGCCGTTGTATGCAAAAAACTGGCTTGATAATAAGCCGGCAGGAATTGTTGTAATTGCAGAAACATTTATATTTTGATTTAATCCGCCAATCAAATTCCAGCCCTTCCTCATCGTAAATGTTATACTGTCTATCTTACTCCCTACAAATGTATGGCTGCGAGAACTGTCCATCTTTATCCAATAGCCATATCCATTTTTTATGGAATCTGCAATTATATATGATCCATTAAATTCATAAGTCTGTGAAGTTGCAGTAGGGAACAAGACAGATGGTCTTTGGTCGATTAAAGAAATGGGCAGTGATAATAAATTCCATCCCTCATTTGTATTGAAAGATGTTACAACAGGTTGAACGCCTTTGTTATAAACAGTTATTTTTATATCATCTACATAAAAACCATCGGCTACAACACTGGCATCGCTTCGGAAGTAAAAACGAATCTTAATATCATTTTCTATATACGGATCAAGACTTATTTGTTCGGTAACCCAAGCTGACTGTGAGCCGTTGTATAATGGTTGTCCGGTTGGCTGGAAACTACCCGAACCGAGTTTTGTATAGCTACCTTCTAATGGAATCCACGATGTACCGAGATTTGTTGATATCATAACTTGCACATAGTCGTATCCGTTTTCTAAATCCCACCGTGCTGAATATTCCAGCGTAGCACCGTAAGCTTTTTTTAAGCTAACACTATCTCTAAGTAGAAGTATATTTGTTGTATTGCTCGGATAGTTACCGCTCGGTGAATCGGTTGCGGATGAGGTGGGTGAAACAAAACTGCTTGTAGTTAACCCCCAGAGTGAAACTGAATTCCATCTGGTAATAGTTTTGAAACTTTCAGAAAATGCGGTTGTTATATTTGCAACAATATATCGATAGAACTGCGGTGGGGAGATTGAGCCGGGTGGGTTTAAACCGCTACCTCCGGCGGGAATTGTTTGTAAAATTTGCCCACCCTGGTCCTGAGCAGCTACATAATATTCGACAGTCGTTCCGAGAGGTTGACCGGGAATAATAAATTCATATTGAAATCCTGTAGGACCATCAATATCTGTTATATAATTAAATGCACTGAAGCCGGAACCGTAATCGACACGATAGTACAACCTTGGTTGAATGCTACCGGTACCAATAGTTAATCCGCTAATTATGTTTACACGTGCAGTTCGAGAGTCAATTATGTTGCCTGATGCAATTGGAGTGTGCTCGAGTGCAATTTTTAGATTCAAAGCATATTTTGCTAAAGTAGCCATTGTTGCCTTAACCATTTTATGGAAATAGGGAACGTTGATATACTGGAACCTGTCGCTTGTGGTATGATAATATGGATGGAAATCGTTGTTATCTTCGATTACTAAAATAGCCCCGTAGTTTTTAGCAAGGAACGATTCGTGGTCGCTGTACGGTTGCGAAGCCACAATAACTGGAACCAATCCGATATTATAAGTTGCGATATTATTTACAAAATCGTTAGCAATTTCGACAGTATTTGCAACGTTTTTTGAGTGCACATTAATTTTTCCGTCGTTGTTACCATCGTAACCAATCATATCTAAATTAATTACACCCAAAATAGTATCGTTTCGGTTGCGGGCTTGTGTTGCATAGTAGATACTTCCTACTAAACCTTGTTCCTCTTCGTCAAAGCCAATAAACTTGATTGTGTACTGAGGATTGTATTGCGATAATATTCGGGCTAATTCAATCACGCCGGCAGTTCCGCTTGCATTGTCGTCGGCGCCTGGCGCAATTGTTTCAATTGGCATATCATCGAAATGTCCACATACGACGTAATATTTATTCGGGAAATGGGTACCTACTTTTGTTCCTATTACATTTTTTCCTGTCGTGCTGAATGAATCATACTGAGCTGTTAAACCGAACCTCTGAAATTTTTCGTAAATGTATTGTGCAGCTTTGTTGTTACCAGGCTGCAATTTATGGCGTGATACTATTGTATAAGGAGAACCGCCTATAACACAACTTGTATCGCCGGATAGCTGCCTGATGTATAATCTTAAGCTATCTACAGAAACTTTATTTATTAAAGAATCCAGCAGAGTAGTTTGCGAAAAAGCATTGGTAACAAGAATCGCTAATAGAATTAAAACGTAAATATTTTTTTTCATATGTATATTCTGTTGTAATTTTGTTTGTTTTTAATTTCACTTTAAAATTAAAAGTTTTTTGATGTCTGAAAAATTTCCAGCTACTAATCTATAAAAATAGACGCCGCTCGAAAGTCCGCCTGTGGCGGATGAAACATCTAACTCAACCGATTTATATCCAGCCTCTTGAACTTCATCAACAAGTTTAGCGACCTCACGACCAAGAACATCATAAATTTTTAAAGTCGTATAACTGGAAAAAGGTAATTGATACTTGATTATTGTCTTTGGGTTGAATGGATTAGGATAATTTTGAGAGAGTGCATAAACAATTGGAGTTTCTGTTTCTTCATTGTTGTTAATATATTTTAGATATAATACAGTTTGATTCTTATCTTCTAAAAGAATACTTCCAGATATTTGTTCGATTCCGGTTAATAATTTTTGTGCAGAATTTAACAGCTCATATTTTTCGTTGTTCAATAATTCCCAAGATATTTTGATTGGGTATTCGTTCGTCGAAATATTAATCTTATTCTCTTTTGTAATTTTATGGTTGAACATATAAGAATTGTCAGCAAATCTTATATCGAAAGCCTCGGCCGGTGGTCGGGGAGGTGCTAAAAAGAATCCTGCATCGAACGAGGCATTTTCAAAACTTCCGAAGTAGAGGATGCTTGAATTTCCTCCATTATCAGTAATGAATAATTTGTTGCTCTGATTAATAATATCTTCTGCAAGAGAATTGTGTTTGGAAACTGTCGATCCGGGACGCATAATAAGTTTTCCGCCTTGTGAAACTTTTACCCAATAACCTTTTGACGGTTTTAATGTATCCGAAATTCCATAACCGTTTTTAAATCCATAAACCGGAGAACTTATAATGTTTGGAGGATTTGTAATAAGCGATTTGACTGGGAAAGGATTACTTGTACAACCAATCATATTCCATCCAGTTTTCAGATCAATCGAATCGGCTGTAAACGGACTACCCGACAACCATACCTGATGAGTCGATGGAAATTTTAGCCAATACCCCCGAAGAGATGTTAGCGAGTCGTGTTGGATATAACCATTATCAAATGTAAAAGCCGACGAATTAGCGCTCCCGAAAATAGTTGTCTTACTTCTGTCAGCAGTTCGCAACGGTAATGAAAGCATATTCCACTTTGCATCGACCGCATAACTTATAGCAGTTGTTGAATAATTTCCGAAATTATGAACAGCACTTAAATTTCCAAACGAGATTGGGACTGAATACGAACTACCGCCAACGGGTAAAGTTTGTACCCAACCGGAATTAACAGCTTGGCTGAGAGTATAATTTCCGAACGGAATATCGGCAAAAGCATATTGTCCATTAATATTTGTAGTAACGGAATCTCGTTTTGTTCCGCTTATGCGTACTTTCCATCCTGCAAGCGGTGGGTCGGTTTCGTCTTTTACTCCGTTATTATTTACATCATAAAATACTGACCCCGACATAAATGTGGTTTGCCTGTATTTTATTGTTATTACATCAGAGTAATCGAGCGAATCATATTCGGCACCTGTTACAAAAATATTTCCTAAATTATCCATCGCCATAGCTATAACTTCATCGGCAGCGCTCGTTTGATTGGCATAATATGCAACCCACTGTAATTCACCAGCCGCATTATATTTAATTGTAGCATAATTATTTTTTAGTGAGCCACCTGTAGTGCCGGATATGTATGAATTTCCCCATTGATCAACAATCATCCCCTCGAGGTAATCGTAGTCATTGCTTGGGTCGTTATAACGTGCTTCCCAAATTCGACCCCCATTTGAAGAATATTTTAGAACAATCATATCAGTGTATGATGTAGTTCCAAAACTCCATCCGCCGACATATATTTCTCCAGATGGAATTACGAAGAGGCTTTTAGGATAATCGACGCTGTTAGCCGGTCCATCATACCTGGAAACCCATTGTTGGTCGCCTGTCGGATTATATTTAATTAAAACAATATCATTCGATGTACCGACTCCGCCACTCGACCCTGTAACAATGATATTTCCTAAAGTATCTATTGCAATCGCAGTTGCAACATCGTCACTGTTTGAAGGTCCGTTGTAATACTTCACCCATTGCTGTCCACCATGGGTAGAATATTTCACCGTTGCGATATTATTTCCCGAAGTCGTTGTGGTGCAATAACCAGTAACATAGACATTGCCCGCTTTATCGATCCCTAACGATGCAGCAAAATCGTCGGAACTTGAAGAGCTGTTAAAATAACTCACCCATTGCTGTGTTCCATTTGTATTATATTTGATTGTAATATAATCGTAACCGGTATTTCCACCATAACTGTAACCAACCACATAAACATTACTTGAGGCATCAACTGAAAGAGCGATGGGTCTATCGGTACTATCCTTTGTGCTGTTAAAATTTCGAATCCATTGCACAATTCCATTTTCATTAAATTTTATTGTTACTATATCATCGCCTTTATTATAAGAGTAACTTCGCCCCGTAACGTAAACATTCTTCGATGCATCAACGGCAACCGCAACAGCTTCATCATTATCGTGGTACGGACTGTTGTAACGGGCAGTCCACAATGTATCTCCGTTTGTATCATATTTGATAATCAGAAAATCGTATAATGTACCATTGTCGAAGCTTGATCCGACAACGTAAGCATTTCCGAGATTATCTGTGGTAATTGCATACGGAATATCCTCGTATGATTGGTTATCGAAATTATTCTGACGTTCCGACCATAAAACTGTGCCCGCATTATTGTACTTCAGTATCAAAGCATCGTCCGCTTTTTCGACTGTAAAACCTGCCCCTATAACTATTAAGTCGCCGGAATTATCCACACGAATTCTATTGGCCTCACTCGAAAAATTTGTTTCAATACTGTATGGTCTGTTCCACAGCCGACTTCCAAACGCATTATATTTAATTGTGTTGAATTCAGTAGCACCTAAAAGAGAAGATGTTGTCCCTGTAACATATACGTTCTCAAAATTGTCAATATCTATACCTTCTGCAAAATCGTCGGCATTGGCGGAACCGTTGAATTGAACTCCCCAATCAACACCACCTGTGGTATTAATTTTAACAGTAAGGTAATTGTAAAGCTCAGAATAACTGTATGTATATCCGGTAAGATAAACAGTACCTCCGCCTGTAATTCGAAAAGCCGTAGGTATATCCTCGAAATTTCCGGATGAATTATAGCGTGCCGCCCATTGGCGTACTCCGCTGGGGTTATATTTTACGACTGCGATATCTATATCGGTAGTATCACCATAACTTGTTCCGGCAACAAATACATTATTGAAATTATCTACACCAATTGTTACAGGAATATCTTCGTCGAAACCGATGCCATCATAGGTTACCAGCCACAGTCTTAGTCCAACTGAATCGTATTTCATAGTCATAAAATCTATGAAAGAAGTTGGATTATAAGTCGAGCCGGTTATATAAACATTATTGAGTGCATCAATAGTAATTGCAGTTGGGAAGTCGTCGCCATTACCCGGACCATTATCACGTCGAACCCACTGCTGTGTTCCATTTGCATTATATTTGATTAAAATAAAATCGTTATTGCTGATTGGATGATAATTGTAAGCGGATACATAAACATTTCCTGATGCGTCAACTGTTAGCCCGACTGCAATGTCATCGTTTTTTGAGCCACCGCTATATCGCACCGCCCATTGTTGAACACCGTTTGTATTATATTTAATTGTGAGAATGTCGTAAGATGTATCTGGACCAATTATACAAGAGGTGATGTAAACATTTCTTTGAGCGTCAAGTTTCATTCCTGCGATGTAGTTGTCCTCACCAAAAGTATTGTCGGTAAAAACTGTCCATAACTTTACACCAATAGTATTGTATTTACTTATAGTAAATTGATAATTGCTAATACCGGACACATAAATATTTTTGGCATTATCCAGCTCTATATATTGAAAGGTATCATCAGCACTGCTTTTGTGATTATATTTTGATATCCAATGCTGATTAATTTGTGTATAAATTATTGAAGAATTTAAGAGGAGTAAGAAAAACAGATATATACTTTTTTTCATATTGATAACTAACTAATAATTAATAAATTTAGAGAAAAGATAAATATAAATTAACTCAGTGTCAAATCGTGAGCGTGTTCTTGTTCACATCAGAAAATTAGTGAAAGTAAAAAAAAATCCCAGTTTGAATTAAGGGCAGTTCCAAAAATTCAAATATAAGTTTAGTGTTATAGATTTTATCGT
>JASEGV010000074.1 GCA_030017895.1 Bacteroidota bacterium
GACGATAAAATCTATAACACTAAACTTATATTTGAATTTTTGGAACTGCCCTTTATATACATCAACATAAAGAAATCGGAAAGCATTAATATATTGGTTAATTGTTCCGGAATAACGCTTCTTTTCTTCAATTAAATAGAATAAAAATGACTTTATATCTTCTACGGATAATTTTCTCGGATTACGTCCAAGATAAAAAAGGAAAAAAGATCGGATGCACTTATACCCCAGTATTTTTTTTAGCGCAGTTATGCAATCCTCGTCATACCGAAACGATACACCTATCCGTCTATCGGTTTTTGAGAAATCCTTTTCAGATGTACAAACTAAAAATATCCGAACATCGGATTTATCGTTTTCCAACCCGCTCATAAACGCTTCGCCCGTTGGATTTAACTTCACCAATTTGTGGTCTAACGGCTTAAGCCCTAAATCTCGCCGATTAGACCCCTGTATGTGCGCATTAATTTGAATAACCTTTTACCCTTTTTTTAAATTTTATTACTCAAACTTTATGCTTAATTATAAGAAATTATTTTCCTTTTGTCAAGTAAGCTGGTTACATAAGTCTTTCTATAGCTCCGCCCTGTCAGTCACATCCGTTAACCAACGGATGACTAACCAGGCATGTTTGAATAATTTTTCTAATAAAATACTAATTTAAAACCGGGACTTCAGAATAACTTCGTATTTGGTCGTGCGATACATCTACTACTACCGAATAATCAATTTCTTTTATCTGGATTCCTACTTTATAATTCTTTCCAAATTGTACAACCGTTCCTCGATATCCTGCAAATAAGCCGCTAATGATTTCTACCTCATCCTTAACACAAAATTTTAACGTTTTCACAGATACAGGGTTTTCGGTGCGGCACACCTTTCGTAATAATTCTATCTCAGATGGATTCACAATCGCAACCCTTTTGTTGAACATAACAATCCTCACAATTCCCGGCACACCAAATACCTGATGGTGCTCGTTCAACGGGAGATATGCAAAAACGTAAGATGGCATAAGCGGAACATCAACAAGTCGTTTACGGTCGCTCCATTTATGTAATTCCTTCCGCATCGGAACGAAACTTTCAATTCCATACAAAGTTAATTGCCGTGCAACTGATTGTTCGTGTCGTGATCGAGTATAAAGGGCTATCCAATTCAAAATAATATTTTCTATCTATAAAACGGTGCTCTCAAACTTGAGCTAATATAATTAAAGAATAATCTATTGTCAAGCACTTTTTAGAAAATATAATTTTTTTGTAAAAATCCTGTTAACAGGTGATGGAATTAAACGAGCCGCTATTGCATTATGATAAAAACAAGCGCCGGATGAAAGCCGTCCCGCCTGACCCGCTCGACAATCGGGCGAGCTGTCGGGCAGGCCACGTTGTGGTAATGGATGTGGGTGCGGAGTATAATGGTTATACGGCAGATATCACCCGAACGATTCCCCTCTCCGGAAAATTTACGAAAGCTCAGAAGGAAATTTACAATGTCGTTTTGAAGGCGCAGAAGGAAGTGATAAAAATAATCAAGCAAGGAGTACCGCTTCGTGATTTGGATAAAAAAACTAAAGAGGTGAATACCGCGGTTTTGGGATTCGTATCGAAGACGATGTGCTTGTTACCGAGAACGGGAGCGTAATTTTATCATCAGAAATTCAAAAAGAGGTCGAGGATATCGAAAAATTTTAACCGGACGATTTCCACTATTTGCAAAAAACAGACTAAATTAATTTATAGCGATCTTTTTTACTTTTCTACAAAATTCAATAAGGTGTTACAAAGAGGAGGGGTTTGAGAAAAAAAAAACTGCTGCCTACATTTGTAAGCAGCAGCAGAATACCAAAAAAAAATTATAAACTTTTTAATGCTGTCTTCAAGTCGTTAATTATATCTTCTAACTTTTCAATACCAACGGATAGGCGGATACCACCGGGATCGATTCCCTTTTTGACTTGTTCTTCCGGAGGTATTGCTGCGTGAGTCATTGAGCTTGGATGTTCTACAAGTGTGCGAATCATTCCCAAACTAACAGCTAATGTAATTGAGTAAGCTTTTTTTGCGAGGATGTTGATAAATTTTTCTCCTCTATCCCTGCGTTGTTTAGGAGTTTTACCCTTGAATGCAAAAAATAATAAAACACCCGGTGCAAAGTTGCCATCATAGTCATACATTTGCCGGCGGGCTAAAGCCGATTGTGGAAATGAATCTAAACCGGGATACCGCACATAATCGATACGCGGGTCGCTTTCCAAAAATTTCGCTACTTCAAGTGCGGTCCCCATAGCTTGCTTAAAACGGATTGGTAAACTCGGTAAACCGTAAACCATAATGGGCCAGGCGCTTTTTGCGGCAAGCGACCCGCCAAAATCTTTCCGGTACATCAGCAATAAATCGTAACTCCATCTCGGTCCAACTACTACTCCGCCCATATCTGTTCCGAAACCTGTAATTCCTTTGGTGAGCGACTCGACAACGAAATCGGCTCCGAGTTCAAGCGGACGCTGGCAATATGGTGTTGCAAAAGTATTATCGATAACTACAAATATTTTCCTTGACTTCGGGCGTTTTTTATTGGCTTCTGTAACAATTTTTGCTATCGCTGGTATGTCAATTATATCGAGAGTCGGGTTCACAGGCGTTTCGAAGTAAATAACACGTGTATCAGAATCTATCTCCTTTTTCAAATTACCCGTGTTCATCAAATCAACAAATTTTGTATTTATATTATATCGGGGATACCAATTGGTAAGCAGCGAGTATGTACAACCATAAAGAATGTTGTGTGCAATTATATTGTCGCCAACACCGGTAAGACAACCGAGTATTGCCGAGATAGCTGCCATACCGGTGCTGAAAGTTACAGCCGATTCGCCTTTTTCTGCAGCGGCTAAATTTTCTTCCAACAATTCCTTGTTTGGTTCGCCCAAACGGTCGTAGATGTAAATGGGGGCGCAGGATTCAATTTTTTGGTCGCCGCTGTGGTGTGCAAATTCCATAAAACCCTGGGCGCCGCGTTTTGTTGTATCGAGTCGAAATGTTGCGGAAGATGAAATCGGCGGTATCACGTGGTGGTTATAATCCCATTTCTTACTTATGGATTTCCCATAAATAAGTTGTGTTTCCATAGCATATTTGCTTTTACGTTTTGGTTTTTTGGTTTTCATCATTTTACCTCTTTTAATGTTCAAGATGTTCTAAAATCTGTGTATAATTTCTGCTTTTCGGAATAGGTTCATCGACTGTTTTTTGGACTTGCGAACAGGTGAAGTTTTTAGAACGCAACCAATTAAAAATATCAGAGTTGTTCCAAATTTTTGAGAAACTGAAATTTGTATTATGAAGATTTCCGCATTCATTTTTTAAGGCGCTGCAAATTTGAACTCTCCCCGTTGCACTGATAAAGCCAAAAGTTTTGCCGCCCAAGCACCAGTGCCCGATTCTCGATTTTTCGTTGTTGCACGACTCATTTGCATCACGCTCTTCGTCTTCTATGTGCTTAATTCCATAACGAACGCATTGTGGCGAAAAATACATCTCATCCGGTAACAGCCGCTTTTGCTTGGCTATCCACATTATAACAGCTTCTTTATCAAACTGATTAATATCTTTTTTCTTTTTCAATTTAATATCAGAATTCAATAAATGAAAGTAAACACCCTTTGCATTTTTTCGTACTGCGAAATCAATTCCATAAGCAATTTCACGTTCATCAAATTTGTTTAGCGAAAGTCCCAACTGAATCTCGAATCCATCTTGTTTTACTTCGGCAAGCAATTTTTGAAGTGTTAAAAATTCTTCGGACTGTTCAAAACCGTGTTCAAGGCTTTCCTTAATTTTATTATTTACTAAAATGCGAATACTCTTTGTTCCAATCGTTCTGAGTATGTTTCTGAAATCCTTGTTTAGCTTATCACCGGTAGTTTCTACAATCATTTTCAAGCCGATGGAATTTCCGTAAAGAATTATGTCGATTATATCCGGACGATCCAATGGGTCGCACGGCGGGTTTCCTTCGTAATTCGAAGCGAGCACAACAATAGGTCGCGACAGTTCTGCGATGCTGTCTAAAACAGCAAAACATTCTTTTGTGGTGAATGGTTTTACACCGGTTTTATTCTTGAAGCAATTACACGATACTTCCCAAATAATTAATCGTGGTTTATAATTAAGAGGATTGATATTGTCGAATGAATAACGCATTATTTCATCTCAATTTATTATTTATTAATGTTGGAATATATTTTTGCTGTAAAGCATACTCTTCCAATTCTTCTCTGAATTTCGGATGAGCAATATTTATGAGGGCTTGAACTCTTTCACGAACCGTTCGTCCATACAAATCAGCGACTCCATATTCTGTAACTACATAATGTACATCGCCGCGCGACGTTGTAACGCCTGCACCCGGAGTTAATTGTGGAGTGATACGTGAAATAGTATCAACTTTCGCAGTCGATGGGAGTGCAATAATTGGTTTGCCGTCTTCGCTTCGTGCTGCGCCCCGTATAAAATCCAGCTGTCCGCCATAACCGCTGTAGAATTTTGATCCCATCGAATCGGCACACACTTGTCCTGTTAGGTCAACCTGAATAGCCGAATTGATTGCTACCATTTTTCGGTTTTTTGCAATGATAAACGGATCGTTCACATAGTGCGACGGATGGAACTCGAAGCGCGGATTATCATCTAAAAATTCAAACAAAGATTTCGTACCTAACACGAACGATGAAATTATTTTCCCTGCATGCAAAGTTTTCCGCTCGTTTGTAATTACACCTTCATCAATTAACTTGATGGCACCGTCCGAAAACATTTCGGTGTGCATTCCTAAATGCTTCTTACCGTGTAAAAATCTTAAAACCGCATCAGGGATGGCTCCGATACCGAGTTGCAGAGTCGATTCGTCTTCTATCATATTGGCAATGTTTTCACCAATTTTCTGATAGACTTCAGCTTCATAGGGTGAAATGTCAGCATCAACCTGAGGCAATTCTTTTATTGGAACATCGGTTTCGATGCAAGCCGCAAATTTATCCACGTGTATGAAGGCATCGCCCAAGGTTCGCGGCATATTCGGATTTATTTGTGCGATGATATATTTAGCTACTTCGGTGGCGGGTTTTGTTGTTTCGATTCCAACGCCGAAGCTGCAGAAGCCATGTTCATCGGGAGGCGAAACGTGAATCAGTGCAACATCAATCGGCAGTTTACGACGGTAAAATAAATGTGGTATCTCCGAAAGAAATATTGGAGTCCAATCGGCTCGCCCTTCATGCACAGCAGTCCGAACATTTTTGCCTATGAACAAAGCATTATGCCGGAAGTGTCCTTCGTATTGTGGTTCAACATATTTTGTTTTTCCTACCGTTAAGATGTGTACAACTTCTACATTCTCAAGTTCTTGATAACGTTCGCACATTGCATTGACCAATACTTCGGGGGTTGCACAGCCGGGATGAACGTAAACACGAGAATTGGATTTAATTAAATTTACAGCTTCTATAGGCGATTTAATTTTAGATTTATATTTTTCTAGCCAGCGCATTTTTTTTTATTTGATTGATTCTATTTTCCGATATTCAACATCAAACCGTTTTGCTATTGAATCGTGTGTGCAAAATCCGTTATAAGTACATATCCCTTTTCTGAAACCCGCATTCTCTTCAATTGTTTTTTCAAAACCACTTTCCACGATTTGTTGGATGTAAGGGAGTAAGCTGTTTGTTAAAGCGTAAGTCGCAGTGCGGGCAACATTCGCAGGCATGTTCGGAACGCAATAATGAATCACGTCGTGCAGAACATAAACCGGATTTTCTAAAGTTGTGGGGCGGCTTGTTTCAATACATCCCCCTTGGTCAATTGATACGTCAATTATCACTGAACCGGGCTTCATAGATTTTACCATTTCTTCGGAAACTAAATGAGGAGTTCGTTCGCCTTTAATCAGCACGGCGCCAACCAGTACATCGGCAAATTGCAAAGCTTTTTTAATGTTGTATTCGTTTACCAATCCTGTAACAACATTGTAATTTAAACGATGCTCTAAAAGTCGTAGCCTGTCTAATGTTCTGTCCAACACAATAGTTTGTGCACCGCATCCCAATGCCATCCGGGCTGCGGAGTATCCGACAGTTCCCGCTCCAAGAATTACAACTGAAGCCGGCGGCACTGCAGTTACACCGCCTAACAGAATACCACGACCTTTATTGTTACTTTCTAAATAACGACCCGCTATCTGAATACACATCTGACCGGCTATTTCACTCATCGCTTGTAAAATTGGCAGCTTGCCTTTTTCATCTTCTAAAAGTTCAATGGCAACTGCGCATATTTGTTTCTGCATTAAAAGTTGGGTGATTTTCGGTTTAGCAACTGCAAGATGCAATGCCGTAATTAATACTTGTGAATCGTGCATTTGTTCAAGGTCGTTTTCGGTAGGGGGTGCGACTTTTAAAATTATATCCGATCTCCCGTAAACTTCGTCTTTTGTATAAACTAATTTGGCGCCTACTTCTTCGTATTTCTGGTTGCTAAAGTGGGCTGCTTCGCCGGCATCTTTTTCGATATAAATGTTTGAACCTGAAGAAATTAGGGAGTGGACTGCGGCGGGGGTCAAGGCGACTCGTAGTTCGCGCTTTGTGTCTTCTTTTAGAATTCCAATATTCATTTTTTACTCTCTAATTTTCAAAGAATTTAGTCATTATTGGTTATAAATTGATAGTTGAAGTCCTCTAATATTTGTCAATTTATATGCCAAACAATTAATAATCTGAAGTGCGTTTTAACTCTTTTAATAGTGGAAAATAAAGATATTATTTTTATTCAATTCCCAATTATTCAAAAGGAAATTACCAAAATTATCAATATTGAAATGCTGTTGAAATTTTCAATTAGAGTTAGTCGTTCTCTATCCCTTTTACGACTAAAACAAACTCCCCCTTAATCGATTTACAAGAAAAATAATTGAAGGCCTCAGAAAGGGCCCCCCTGAAAATTTCTTCAAATTTTTTTGTTATCTCCCGTCCAACTGCTACTTGCCTGTCGCCCAAAATTTCCTGCAATTGCTGAAGCGTTTTTAAGATTCGGTGGGGCGATTCATATAGAATTATCGTGCGGCTCTCCGATTTGAGTTGTTCGAGTTTTGTTCTGCGCCCTTTTTTGTGTGGAAGGAATCCTTCGAATACAAATCCGTCAGTTGGAAGTCCGCTTACAACCAAAACCGCTAATAACGCCGATGCCCCCGGAATTGGAATTATGTTTATGCCATCATCGATTGCGGCTCGGACCAATCGGTAAGCCGGGTCCGAAATTCCCGGAGTTCCCGCATCCGAAACGATTGCGATTGATTTACCACTTTTCAGTGCTTCAATAAGTTCAGGAGTTCTTTTTGATTCGTTGAACTGAAAATAGCTGATAAGTTCTTTTTGAATTTTGTAATGTTCGAGTAAAGTTTTTGTTTTGCGTGTATCTTCTGCTGCAATTAAATCAACACCGCTTAAAATTTTTACTGCACGGAAAGTGATATCTTCCAGGTTGCCAATCGGAGTTGATACTATGTATAAAGTGCCGGGCTGGATTTCTTCTGACATAATTTATCCCGGTAGTTTTGCAATTAGCGGTAACCGCCGTTTGAATTCGTATTTCGAAATTCGCAGTCGAACTTTATTAATAAATTCCTTCTCAAATCCGGCAGCCGCAAGTTCAACATCGGTTTTCTGGTTATCAATCATCTCGGTAAAAAGTTTATCAACATCTTTATATAAAAAACCTAATTCACCTTCGTCGGTTTGTCCTGTCCACAAATCGGCGGTAGGTATTTTCGAAATTATGTTTTCAGGAACTCCTGATTCTTTTGCCAAATCCCAGATTTGAGTTTTATATAAATCGCCGAGCGGATTGATTGCCGAGGCAGTATCACCAAAAAGAGTTCCATAACCGAGAAGTATTTCGGTTTTGTTGCTCGTTCCGATGACGAGCGCATTTTCTTTCGCCGACAAATCATAAAGAACAATCATACGCGCACGGGCAGCGATGTTGCCGAGCCGAAGCCGGCTCATATCCGGATCAACTTTGAGAAATTCATCCACCATCGGTGTTATATCGATTGTTTTATTTCTTATACCTAAAGTGTTAATTACCAACTGTGCATCTGCTATACTTATGGGCGAGCTGGTTTTGTATGGTAGCACTACGCCAAATACATTTTCTTTGCCCAATGCTTCAACAGCCAAATAAACTGAAACTGCCGAATCAACTCCACCCGAGATACCAATAATTGCTTTGTAAAATCCGCTTTTGGTTATTTCTACATTTAAAAAGTTGACTAAAAATTTATGAATTTCTTTTATATTCATCTTTTTTGTTTTAATTTAACTAATTGATTTGTTGTTTGCAATTGCTTATACACTGAAATTTTTGTAAATTTCCCAACAAAATTCATAATTCACAAATCATAAATCATAAATCTAAAATGCTCTCATTCATAGTTCATGGCGGTGCGTGGGATATTCCCAACGAATTAATCGAATCACACAAAAACGGAGTTTCAAAAGCGCTTCAAATCGGATGGGATATTTTGCGGAACGGCGGCTCGGCTATTGATGCCGTCGAAAATGCAGTTAATTATTTAGAAAACGATACTACTTTCGATGCTGGCAGAGGTTCTCACCTGAATGCTGAAGGGAATATTGAACTCGATGCGAGTATTATGAACGGCAAAACTTTCCGCTGTGGTTCGGTAGGGGCTGTAAAAAATGTGCGCAACCCTATTTCGCTCTGTCGAAAAATAATGGACGAAAGCGAACATATATTTCTGGTAGGCACCGGAGCCGAAAAGTTTGCTAAAGAACACGGCATCGCTCTCTGCTCGTCCGACGATTTACTGATTGAGCGGGAAGTTTTAAAGTGGAAGAGCATTCAGGGTAAAAAAGATTTTTCTACAAAGGACGCTTTCAAATTTCACACAGCTTCCGATACTGTTGGTGCCGTTGCTATGGATTCAGAAGGAATAATTTGTGCAGGCACATCGACAGGCGGAACATTCAACAAGCATCCGGGACGCGTTGGCGATTCTCCATTAATCGGCTGCGGAACTTATGCCGATAACTCGGTCGGCGGAGTTTCAACAACCGGTTGGGGCGAAGCGATGATAAAAGTAGTTATGGCTAAAACCGTAATCGACTTGATGGAGTTCAACGCGGGCGATCCACAGGAAGCCGCAGAAAAGGGAATTGAAATTTTAGCGCACAAAGCAGATGGTTATGGCGGGCTTATCGCACTCAATACTAAAGGCGAGTTTGGTATCGCATTCAATACACCCCGTATGGCGCGGGCATTCATCAACTCGCACACTAATACACCACAAATTCTTATCATATAACAGGAGTAAAACAAATGAAACATATTTTTCTTGCAGCACTTTTATTTATATTTGGATTAGTAATATTTTCTTGCAGCCGCGTATCCGAAGAGGAACTTTGGAAATCTTCTGAAAGTTTATTGCAAGAACAAAAATATGCCGAGGCAATTGAAAAATTAACAGAGATTGTAAAAAAATATCCAAAGGGAGAGAAGGCAGCGGAAGCACAGTTTTTAATTGCAGCACTTTATAATAACGATTTGCATGATTTTGAAAAAGCAATTGCTGAGTATAAAAAGTTTGTTGAGTTATTTCCGGACAATCCACAAGTACCTAAAACAATGTTTTTGATTGGGTTTGTTTATAATAACCAACTTCATAATTTTGACAGTGCAAAAATTGCTTACGAAGCGTTTTTAGAAAAATTTCCGCATCACGAACTTGCTCCTTCGGCACAGATGGAAATTCAAACTCTCGGCAAATCTCCCGAAGAATTGATACAACCGGAAGTAGCTATGAAACCTGAAACTAAAGAAATAAAAAAGAAAAAATGAGCTTCGGTTGCCACTGACTCAAAAAAATATACAAGACTATCGGAAGTATTTGCAGCCCGAAGTTGTTGCAAAGCTTTCGAACATGGAACTCGTTGCCCGACTTGTAGTAGAAGGATTCATCACCGGTTTGCATAAAAGTCCGTATCACGGGTTTAGTGTCGAGTTTGCCGAACATCGCCAGTACATGCCGGGCGATGAACCTAAACATATAGACTGGAAAATTTACGGAAAAACCAACCGCTACTATATAAAGCAATTTGAAGAAGAGACTAATTTAAAATCGTACATCATTTTAGATGCGAGCCGTTCTATGGCTTATTCCTCAAACGGGAAGATGAGCAAACTCGAATATGCTTCATACATCGCGGCTGCACTTTCGCATTTGATGATTCAGCAGCGCGATGCTGTGGGACTAACTGTTTACGATGAAAAAATTCGGATACATATGCCTCCGCATGCAACCAAATCGTATCTCAAAGCAATACTCAAACAACTTGAGCTTACAGAAGGTAGCAATAAAACCGGAACTGCAGAATCGTTGCACCAAATAGCTGAACGAATTAAACGACGAGGGCTTGTAATTATATTAAGTGACCTTTTCGACAAACCGAATGATGTAGCCACAGCTTTAAAACATTTTCGGCATAAAAAGAATGAGGTAATCGTAATGCAAGTGCTCGACCCGATGGAAAGGAGTTTTGCATTTGGTGGCGATGCAGTTTTCAAAGATATGGAAACTTCAGAAGAAATTATGACACAACCCTACCACCTGCAAAAAGCTTATCAGGATGAAATGAAAAAATTTCTCAACTTTTACAAAAAAGAATGCAGGGAAAATAACATCGACTATGTTTTACTCGATACTTCAACTCCGTTTGATACGGCGCTGTTTCAGTATTTGAGTAAAAGGCAGAGGATGGGTTAAAACTATATATTCAAACTTGCCTATTTTTTTGCATGGGATTTTTTTCCATCAACCTGCAGAACATCCTGTATTGTGCTTATTAATTTTTCGGCAGTGTAAGGTTTTGGTAAAAAGAGTTTTACATCACAATCGCTGATTTCTTTGAGCTTCTCTTCTGTGAAGAGCCCGCTCGAAACAATAATCTTAGTTTTTTTATCTTTTTTCCTAAGCTCGCGGACTAATTCGATGCCATTCATAACCGGCATTTCTAAATCTGTTAATATCAGATCGAATTTTGTATTCTTTCGTGAATAGATTCCAATTGCTTCGCCTCCGTTTGCCGCAGTAGTAACTACATAGCCGTATGTTTCTAAAACATCCTTTGAAATTTCCCGTATCGCGGCTTCATCGTCCACCAACAAAATCTTTAATCCTTCTACACTGTGTAGTTCTTGTTTATATTGTTCTTCAGAAATTTGAGTCTCATCGCATATAGCGGGTAAATAAATTTTAAACGAAGTTCCTTTATCTTTTTCACTGTAAACGGATAAAAAACCGTTATGATTTTTTATGATAGAATCGCAAGTTGCTAAACCAAGCCCAGTTCCTTTTCCAACTTCTTTAGTTGTAAAGAAGGGTTCAAAAATCTTATTCAAGTATTCAGGAGGAATTCCAGTACCGGTATCGCTGACTGTAATTAAAATATATGGACCCTCTTTGGAATGTAAATGTGCTTTAGCGAATTTAGTGTCGGCAAGAAAGTTTTCAAGATTTACTGAAATAGTGCCTCCGTCAGGCATAGCATCGCGTGCATTGATTACCAAATTCATGAACACTTGGTGCAATTGAGTTGAATCGCCGTTTATAAACCAAAGATCCTTTTGATGATTGAAAGAAGTTTTTATAGATTTTGGAAATGTTTCCCGTATCAATTTTTCGATGTCCTGAGTTAAGTCTTGTGGACGTAATACCACGGTTTCGCTGTGTATTCCACGTGCAAACATTAAAACTTGATTAACAACGGCAGCACCACGTTTAGTGCAAGCTTCTAATGTGTTTAATATTATACCGTCGCTTTCCGACATATTTCTCTTTTTTAAACTTTGTATCGAAGTCAATATTGGAGCCAAAACATTATTAAGATCGTGAGCAATTCCGCTGGCTAAAATACCTATACTTTCCAGCCTTTGGGCTCTGAAATACTGAGCTTCAATATTTTTCCGTTCGGTAATATCAGTGTTAACAATCAAAATCATATCATCATTATCTGTTTCCCCTTTTACTAATGTCCATAGAGTTTCTATAAAAAATTTATTCCCTGTTTTGTTAATTTGCTCTAATTCTTTTTGATATTTGCCGGTTTTTATTATTGAATTTATACATTCATCAAATTGTTCATGGTGATGGGTAAACAGCAGGTCGGTAATCTTATGGTTTGCGATATCCGTAACCGACCAGCCGTAAAGTTTCTCGGCACCCTGACTCCAAAAATCAATTGTTCCGTTTTTGTCAATAACAATAAAAGCATTTGAAGCGATATTAATTAGGGCTGCCTGTTTTAATATCTGTTCTTCTACTTGTTTCCGTTCGATCGTTTTTGCAATCTGTGAAGAAACAAATTCCAGCAGTCTCAGTTCGTTACTACCCCAACTTTCGATTTTATCATAATGTTTAATTACAATGACGCCGATTGTCTTTTTATTAAGGTTTAGCGGTACCCCGATCCAGGCTGAAAAAGGTTCTTCGATGTCGTCAACAATCCCATTTTTATGCATTTCTTCATATTGCGTATATGTGCAAAATAAAGATTTCGAGCTATTGAATACATAATCGGTTAAACTTTTACCATTCATTATAGGATGGTTAAAATTTTTATTGTCGCTGTTAAAATATTGGATAATATTATTATTGCTCTTTTCATCATACAAGACTACATACAGAACAGGAGCTGATATTACTTCTTTTAAAACATTATGAACCTCAAGGAAAAAATCTTTTAATTTTAAATTGATATCGGTCATTTTTGTGATTCGGTAAACAATGTCTTGAATTAAATTTGAATGTTTACGTTCCGAGATGTTTCGTGCTACAGCAACATAACCTATTACCCCTTCGTTAGTATAAACGGGTGTAACCGAGATGTTCATTGGAACATAGTTGCCTGTCTTATTTATCATATCTACATCAAAAAAAGCTTCTTTCATTTTACCATCGTGTACAAATTTCATATATGTTTCAAAATAATCTTTTTTATCCACGAGGTTTAAAATCGACTTACCCACAAATTCGTTCTCACTAAAACCTAACTGTTGCGAAACGGCCCCCCGAACCAATTCAATTTTTAGTTTATCATCCATTTTAATAATAATATCATGAATTACACCTAAAGCAGATTTTAATGTATCGTAAGAGGTATTAACAATAATTTTGTATCTAAACACCAAATAGACTAAAACTATAAGAGCTAACATTGAAGATAAAAAATATAAAGACATATCTTGTTTAAATACTTTTATTAGAATTGATTCAATGAAGGGACCAGGCAAAATCAACAATAATAAAGAAAACCCGATAAATAATACTTTGGATTTTAAGCCTTTTTCAGAAAACCCCCTTATCAACGAAAATAACTGTGCTGTTCCTATTGCGAAAAGGATAGACATCCATGTTAAGAAAAATATGTAACCGCTTGGGGAAATAAATCCGGATGAACTGATTGGAGAAGAAACGATGCCCAACAAAACGGTTAAATAGCATAAAATTCCAACTGAATAAACGCTAACGATCATAGGTTTTGATTGTATGATATCATATCTACGCACAAACAAGATGATGAAGTGACAAAAGAAGAAAGGAAGCATTGAGTAAAAAAAAGCAATTACCGGGAACAGCATTCGCTGATAATAAAGGGAATTTAGTTCGTTATAATAAAATGCTGTAATCCCTAAGCATATAAGACTCCCCACCAAGAAAGCATAAAACTGGTTCAGAACATTCCCGCGTGACTTATAAAGAACAATTACAGCTATAAAAAAATTAATGGCTCATCGTGGAAGTGAGTGGGTAAAAATGATAGATAGAAACAGCGTAAC
>JASEGV010000075.1 GCA_030017895.1 Bacteroidota bacterium
ACGATAAAATCTATAACACTAAACTTATATTTGAATTTTTGGAACTGCCCTATAAATATTCCAAGGTTCTTTTGATTATTACTTTACTGATACCTTTTGTTGCTCTTTCAGAAGATACCGCAGTTTTGAAAATAGTAAGTTCAAACCCTAAAGAACTCATCCTCCAATACGTCCCGCAGGAATATAAAATGCAACCGGTTGAAATCGAAGGCGAAACTTATTTTATCCCAATCGGTGCTAAAAGCGGACTGACGAGTGAAACAGGGAAATCTTCGCTGCCCGTTGAGGGAACATTAATCGCACTTCCTCCAAACACAAAAATAGATGTTGAAATAATCGAGTCAAAATACCTAATTCTACAAAACCAGAACATAGCACCTTATCCGTTGGATGTTTTTGATGAAGATGGTAACGCATCTCTATCGTATCAAATCGACCGAAAGTTTTATGAGCGGGAAACAAATTTCTATCCGAAAGAAGTATTCAAGCTTGAACAACCGATTCGTCTTCGGGATTTCAATGTAGCAAAAATTAATCTTCATCCGCTTCAATACATTCCTTCAACCAAAATGTTGAAGCATTTTACCCACCTCGTATTGAAAATAAGTTTTATCGATGAACTGAACAAAAATGACGTTACATTAATTTCAACCGCTGATAGGGAATTCGAATCGGTTTACAAATCATTGATTCTAAATTATGATCAAGCCCGAAACTGGCGATTCAAGGAAAGACCAGCGGACCTTGAAAAATCAAATATTAATCAGAGCTGGTGGCAAACTAACAATCAGTATTACAAAATTTTGATTGCTCAGGATGGGATGTACAGGTTAACGAACTCATATCTTCTCGATGTGGGCATAAATTTGCAAACGATTCCTACCAATTCATTAGCGATGTACTATCAGGGCAAATCTATACCGATGGATGTGAATACCGAAAACCCGGATGTCCAAAATTGGTACATCGACTTTTACGGAACACGAAAGTATGGCGATTCAACTTTCTTCGATCCATACACTGATACCAGCTACTACTGGTTAACCTGGAACGATCCGTTACCAACCAGATTTACAAAACAAGCTGCCAATCTAATTACTCCTGTTTATACAGCAAACTCCTGCACTACATTCCGCCATTTTGAGAGGGACTCAAATTATTACTATGGCTATAACGATAATGAGATAAGAACAGTTGATAATGTGAAAGGTGAAGGTTGGTATTGGTTAGATTTTGTCGGTACTGCTTCCAAGTCTATTACCTTTAACATCGATACATTAAATCCCGGCAGGTTCGATTCTGCATACTTCAAAGCACGATTTCACGGGATGACTGCCTATGATGATACGAATCGGTCAAGGCATCAAGTTAGAGTAACGCTGAATGGTAAGGTTTTAGGTGAAGTACTTTGGACTCAAAATCAAGAGTTGATTTTATCAACGAGCTTCATCGATACACTTCTTAAGAAAGGCACAAATACATTACTGATAAATTCCACGATGATAAAATTATCAAAATTTTATATCGACTGGTTTCAGGTTACTTATCGATCTCCGATATCTGTGCAAAACAATTATTTCGACTTTTCCGCACCGGCGCAGCCAACTGATGCAGTTACACTTTTTAGAATCGCAAAAGTTACTTCAGACAGCATTGATGTATTCGATTTAACGAGCTATCGAAAAATTGTAAACACACTTAAAGATGCACAAGGTTGGGCATTTTTGGATTCGTCGCTCAGTTCAAAACGGTATATCGTTACAGGAAAAAACCAGCGGGTAACACCAAGTTCAATAATTCCTCACACATTTAAAAATATCCGTTCAAATCCTGATGGCGCCGATTACATTGCAGTAACACACTCTTTATTTAAAAACCCAGCAATAACTTTAGCAAATTCAAGATCTGCTTTCGGTTTGCGAACGGCGGTAGTGGATGTACAGGATATTTATGATGAATTCAATTACGGTCATATCGATCCACTAAGCATTAAAGAATTTTTCAAACATGCATACAATTTATGGACTGCACCATCGCCGAGTTACATAGTTATGTTCGGGGATGCTTGCATTGATTATAAAAAGAAATTTCCTTCAACAACGAAGACGAATTTTGTTCCCGGTTATGGTATTCCGATGAGCGATAATGCTTTGGTATGTTTCGATTCTGTTTACAATTATTTACCCGCCATAATAATAGGTAGAATACCTGTTGAAAATCAAATACAGGCAGCACGCGTAGTGCAAAAAATTACCGATTATGATAACCCGCCAATGGATTTTTGGAATAAACGGACTCTTTTCGTAACAGGTGGGACTACTGCGAGCGAACGCTGGCAGTTCAACTCTTTATCCGATATGTTGATAAACGAAAGCATTACACCAAGTCCGTTAGGTGGTCTTGTATATAAAGTTTATAAAACTTCTTCAGCTATTATCGATGGTGATTATAAATATTATATGCAGGGTTTAGTAAACGAGGGTTTATCCTTCGTTAATTTCATTGGACACTCAGGTGGTAGAATTTGGAATGTAGATATTGGTAATCCAAACGACCTGCAAAATACAAATGGTAAATTGCCATTCATCAGCAGTGTTAGTTGTAACATCGGAGCGTTTTACACACACTTTGCTAATGTGCTGTCGGAAGATTTTCTGTTTGCTGATAACCGCGGGGGAATTGGAGCTTGGGCAAGTTCGCACATCGGTTCTGCAAATACCGGTTTTTGGCTTGCGAGAAAATTTTTAAATGCAGCAACCCGAGAATCGGTGAAAACATTAGGAGAGTTAACACATCTTTCCCGTATTTATTTTTGGACCATTAACGATTCTATATCAACACCTACTGTTATTCACACGTTCAATCTTTACCCGCTCATAGGCGATCCGTATTCGAAGTTTGCACTTCCGCAAAAACCCGATTTGGGAATCGACTCTGAATCTGTATTTTATTCACCTTCGGAACCTGTAGCCGACAATTTTGTTTATCTGAAATTAATTGTTAAAAATTTTGGTTTGATGCCTACCGATAGTGTTTTAATAACAATAAAAGATAATTACACAGATGAGTTGGGTAAAACTAAAGGTGAGAGTGATGTTGTTGCTCCTTTTAAAGTAAAACCTGTAGCTTATGCCGACACAATTAATATCGAGTGGGATGTGCGCGGAAAAGCGGGGAGCCATACAGTTACTATTAATATTGATCCTTTAAATCAAATTTCAGAATCGAACGAGAGCAATAATTCGGCACAAGTTACTATATATATAAACAAAAATGTTATTTATCCCATCAAACCTTTAACATCATCAGTTGTGAACAGCGGGATACAAAATCTTAGTGTCTCAGTACCGATGGCCTTCGATTCAGCACGAACATCAACTACTGAAAAATCTGATTCACTTATATTTCCGAAAAATACTTTCAATATAACCTCGCCTTATACTTTTTATTTTGAAATTGATACGACTAATACATTCGACAGCCCTGCAAAAGTTTCTTCGCCACCGATACAGCCGGGGGCTGTGTCAGCTAACTGGGTTACGCCTCCGCTTTTAAACGAGAAGGTATATTTTTGGCGTGCACGAAGTTATAATGGGAAACACTATGGTGCTTGGGCTAATTCTGAGGTAAATGTTAGTGATACTGCATATTCTTCTTCAATTGTAAAATGGAAACAAACTCATCCGAAACAATTTGCATCCAATCCACAAAAATTAGTGTCGGTTAGCGACAGTGGCGTAACGATGCAACGAACTAACGGTCTATCAATATATGTTCGTTCTTTAGGTTATCGGGCTTTCCCTGATTCAGATTATTACAGTATCATCCGCATTGGTACCACGACGATTTTCGGGCATTGGTGGTCGGGAGCCAATAGTTACCTTGCTGCCCGTATTGATCCGCTAACCGGGCAATTCGAAGCAAAAGGATATACACTTTCAACGCTCGGGCAACCCGATAGCTTGTTACGATTCATTCAGACAGCACCAGTTGGATATTATATTGTGATATCTGTGGTGAGGGATGGAAGAGGAGGGATGACAGAAACGTTGTATCAAACATTTGAAAGTTTGGGCGCTCAATTTATCAGGACTGTAACAGCGGGGCAATCGTGGGCGTTAATAAGTCGAAAGGGCTCTTCAACTCCGATGATGCCTCCTCGCGAATCATACAGTCCTAACGCAGTCGCCGATACAGATTATCAAATGCCAAGTTACTACAGTGCAGGGATTGGTGAAATAAGTTCGCTGTTCATCGGTCCTGTAACATCGTGGAAAACACTTTCTTGGAATAACAGCATACCTGCTAAAACAGATATTCAATTAAAACTTGTAGGTCTGAAAAAAGATTTTACAGTAGATACTTTGCGGACTCTCTTAGGCAGCGAAATATTTGCTGACATTTCAAATATCAATTCTTCTATTTATCTGAAAATTCAATTGGTTAGCACACTCCGAAACACTGACGGCGAAGCTACCCCAACGCTCAAAAGTTGGCAAGTGAATTATACAGCTCCTATCGAATTGGCTACAAGTCCTGCTGAGTTTAATGCGCCTCGACGTGTAGATAGGACACAACCTTTCGATGTTGAAGTGAATGTTCATAATTTAAGCAATCAAACTGTTGACAGCGTAAACGTTACATTTGTATTAGCTCCAAATTCTTTTTTGAACAATATATGGATAGATTCAATACCTGCCGGCGAAGCAAAATTGATTAACAAATCTCTCGATGTATCACAATTTACCGGCGAGCAAATACTAATTACATCTATCGAACCGAAACTGAATTTGAATGAATTAATTTTAGAAAATAATGTTTTATCCTACCCATTCTACGTTGATCAAGGGGTATCAGTTTTAGAGAATGTTATAGTAACTTTCGACGGCAAAGAAATCCGGAATGGCGATTACGTTTCTTCTATGCCAACAATTCAAGTTTCATTACCGGAAAATTTTCCGATGGTTGATCTTACAGCAATCTATTTAGATGGTGAAAATATACTTACCGAACGTGAAAGCTATTCACAAAAATCATCTACCACAACAAAGATTGAATTGAAGCCAACTCTTACGGATGGCGACCATAAATTGATAATAAGTGGGAGGAACAATTCTAACTTAATATCATTTGATTTTAAAGTTTCTAACACTCCTCAAATTTTAAGTATTTTTAATTATCCGAATCCGTTTACTACCGGCACCCAATTCACATTTGAATTAACGGGCCAAAGTGGGGTGGAGAGAGTTACGATTTTAGTTTATTCGGTAGCGGGGAGACAATTGAAAGAGCTAACTGCCACAAACGTAAACATTGGTTTTAACAGCATAGTTTGGGATGGACGGGACAACGATGGGAACGAGTTAGGTAACGGTGTTTATTTGTATAAAATTAAAGCTAAATTTGAAAACGAAGTGAATAGTCAGGTTCAAAAATTAGTAAAATTAAGATAATTTGATATTTGGGCAAAATTTTCTTATCTTTTTCAGCAAAAATTTAAAAAGGTATAAAAAATGTTTTGGTTTTTAATTGTAGTTGAAGTAATAATAGCTATTGTAATTATCGTTTCCGTCTTGATGCAATCGAGTAAAGGGGGCGGATTAGCCGGTACTTTCGGTGGTGCTCAAATGGGTACTATGTTCGGTGTTCGCCGTACTGCCGATTTTTTAAGTAAATTTACAGCAGTATTAGCGACTATTTTTATAGTTTTAAGTTTGGTAATCAACATGTTCTTCTTACCAAGCCGTGCGGTTCAAAGTGAGAGCGTGATTCAGAAAGGAACAAGCTCGATTCCTCCACCATTACCACCGCCTATACAAACCACACCGCCAGGCGGGGGAACTCAATAATATTTTAGCGATTTGTTTCAGCAAGCGCCCATGGCTCAATTGGTAGAGCAGCTGACTCTTAATCAGCGGGTTCCAGGTTCGAGTCCTGGTGGGCGCACCAATAACGCTCGACGTTTCTTGAAATGCAAAACGTTTAAGTGAGTATTCATTCGGAGTAAACCGGCTTGTGTTCGAATCAGAAAGGGTAGCGGTGTTTACAGCACCGCGGTGGAGCAATGTAATACAATCAACGTTTTGGATTTTCCCCAATTAGATATATTGTAAATTTAAAATTTCAGAATGCCTAAAAGAACAGAAAACACTTTTCCCGTTGCTATAGTAACAGGTTCTGCAATGCGATTAGGCCGCGAAGTTGCCTTAAGTTTGGCAAATAATGGCTTCAGCATTTGCATCCATTATAATAAATCGAAACCCGAAGCACAGAAATTAGCTTCAGAGATTGAAACAACATTTCAGAAACCGGTTCTATTAGTCAAAGCTGATATCTCAAAATTTGCCCAAATCGAAACTATGATGAAGCATATACTGAAAAAATTTGGACGTATCGATCTCCTGGTT
This sequence comes from Bacteroidota bacterium, assembly GCA_030017895.1. Classification (NCBI taxonomy): domain Bacteria; kingdom Pseudomonadati; phylum Bacteroidota; species Bacteroidota bacterium. Next base: position 6,408 of record JASEGV010000075.1, read on the forward strand.
AATAATGCTTCAGTTTTTATTAAATCACGCTTGGAAGAAACCACTGAAGAAATTTGGGATAAGTCGTTGGATACTAATCTAAAAGGGGTTTTCTTTTGCAGTAAAATTGCAGCCAAACACATGTCGAAAAAACAAAGCGGCACAATAATTAATATAGCTTCGTTAGGTGGAATAAAGCCGTTCGCTAATTACCTACCTTATTCAGTTTCAAAGGCGGGACTAATAATGCTTACAAAATGTTTGGCAAAATCTTTAGCTCCTTATATTTTGGTGAATGCAATTGCATCCGGAACAATTGAATTTGAAAATGAAAAAGTAAAAAGGAATGAAAAAATACTTTTGAAAGACTATACCAAAGCAAGCGAAATAGCTGACTTAGTTGTTTTCCTTGCAACAAAAAATAAACATATAACAGGTCAGATAATATCGATTGACAGTGGAAATTCATTAATATGAAAAATAATAAAATATTGCCAAAACTAAAGCGAATGCCAAAAGCATACGAAAACATAGATTTTTTGAAAGGAACTTACGGAAGAGAAATCAGGATTTTATCTGAATTTGCAGAACCGCGCTCCCGCTTCATTAAAGAAAAAATAAAAGACACTATCGTATTTTTCGGATCTGCACGTATTAAACCACCTGAAAAAGCAAAATTACAGTTTGAGAATTTGAAAAAGAGATTATCAAAACAAAAGACAAAGAATACCGCCATTCTAAAAGAATTTGAAAATTCAAAAGTGATACTCGAAATGTCGAAGTATTACGAAGAATCAACTAAATTGGCAAAACTGCTTACAAAGTGGTCGAACACATTAGATCATGGTCGTAGGTTTGTGATATGCTCCGGCGGTGGACCCGGTGTTATGGAAGCAGCAAACAAGGGGGCTATCTCAAGTGGAGGTAAATCTATTGGACTGAATATAAGTTTACCACACGAGCAATTTCCAAATCCCTTTATCAGCGAAGAGTTAAATTTCGAGTTTCATTACTTTTTTATGCGAAAATTTTGGTTTGTTTATCTTGCAAAAGCGATGGTTATTTTTCCTGGTGGTTTTGGAACTATGGATGAGCTTTTTGAGGTGTTAACATTGCTACAGAGCAGTAAAATCCAGAAAGATTTGACTGTCGTTTTATACAGCGAGGATTTTTGGAAAAAGATAGTTAATTTCCCCGAATTGATTCGATTAGGAGTTATCTCCTCTGATGATATGAAGTTATTTAAATTTTGCAATACGCCCGAAGAAACTTTTGAGTATCTGAAGGAATCGTTAACAAAAAAATACTTGTTATAGACCAATAGATCTGCCCGATGCAGGCGGAAATGTCAGGTGAAAGGTAACAAAATTAAGTTACGAGTTATCTAAGTAATGCAGAACAATAACTTTAGATTTAGGTGGTGGTAAAGGAGCATCTGATTTAAGTAGCTGAATGTACCGGGAGTTGAGCATGATTGTATAATCGTTATAAACAGTTCTTTTAGTTTCAAAGCAGAAGATTGCATCCAGGTCGATCCATCGGAAGAGCGATGAATGTTTTGTAAAGAGTCGAGATTAGAAAAACGTTGGTTATGATGAGTATTGTATGGAAGTCGGTATAAATTTTAGCAGGAATGCCGAAAAACTCGATATATTTATCCCAGAAGGAGAGAACACTTTTGGGGTCTTCGGCTTCAGTAAGTTGAAGAAAGATTTGTCCTGAGGCATCGTCGACTACGCATAGCAAACAACAAACAGGTCATCGACCTTCGAACCATTCGTGATAACTACCATCAAATTTTCCGGTGTGGCTGAACTCGAATTTTTCAGAAAAGAAGGTTGTGATAGTATCCAAAATTCGATTCATAATTTGACTTTGTATCATAATTTCTCTATTTTTTCACTGAAAAAAATGGAAAATTTATGAATCTGAAAGATACTTTAAGCAAAGAAATAATTAACGCAACCAAAGTCAGCGACAAAATCCGTTTAGAAACCGTCCGCGGACTTCGTGCCATTTTATTAGAAAAAGAAATTGAGAAACGACCAAACCCAATTACTTCCGATGACGAAATGGGAGTGTTAATCTCATCAGCCAAAAAACGTAAAGAGTCAATCGAAATGTATGAAAAGGGGGGACGCATTGAATTAGCCGAAAAAGAAAAAAGCGAACTCAAAATAATTGAAGAGTTTTTGCCAAAACAATTGACGCTGGATGAAGTTGAAGCAATTATTAAACGTATCGTTTTCGAATCGGGCGCAAACTCGCAAAAGGATTTCGGCAAAGTTATGCCTGATGTAATGAAAGAACTGAAAGGCAAAGCCGATGGAAAAATAATTTCAGATACCGTTAAAAAACTATTAGGGGGTTAGTTATGATTACATACATTGATATCATTGTTTTTATTACAGTTTTATTGTTTATTTTGTTGGGCTATAAAGATGGTTTTTTCAGAAAAGTTTTCAGCATTTTATCCCTTTTCATAGGGTTTATTATCGCAACTAAATTAATGGGACCTTTCGGAAAATTGATCATCGAATGGTTTGAATTTGCCCCTTATTTTTCGTATCCGTTTGCATTTTTTGCAATTCTAATAACCGTTATGTTAATCGTAATGTTGATTTATCGCTGGCTCGGCTCAAAAGGGACAGTCTTAAAATTAATTAACCGATTTGGGGGCGCTTTGTTAGGTGCAGCTCAAGGGCTGCTCCTTATGAGTTTAGCTCTGTTAGTCTTAAAATTCGTTGATGTCCCATCGGAAGAAACGAAGAGGGATTCTTTTATGTATATTCATATCATAAATGTAGCTCCAAAAGTTTTTGACTTCGCACTCACGGCTGTTCCTGAATCTAAAACTTTTTTCGAGGAGATTGAAAAGAATTTAGAAAAATATAAAGATGAACTATAGTTCCTGATGATAGATTATTTAAATTCAATCGCTAAACTCGAATTTCCGAAAGTTAAAAATCATATAAAGCGGTTTGCGGTATCTGAAGCTGCTAAAGAAAAGATTAACAATCTCATCCCGATCTGTTCATTCGAGGAGATTCGTAACCGACTTGATGGTATCACCGAAGCAAAATCACTCCTCGAATCAGACGACCCACTCCCATTAGATAATCTTCCTGAAATCCGGGAAGCTTTGAATCGTGCGGGGATATTAGACTATGCAATACCCGCTTCCGAAATATATTCAATCGGAATTTTTCTAAAAACATCAAGAGTCATTTCTTCATACTTCAGTAAAAGAAAATCGAAGTATCTACTTTTAAATCAATTAACAGAACCTCTTTATATCGACAAAATTCTTGAATACAATATTGATCGAACTATAGATGAAAGCGGACAAATTAAAGATTCCGCATCAGCCGAACTTAAAAAAATCCGGAAAGAGTTAAACGATAAATCGGAAAGCCTGCGTAAAAGATTGGATGCTATCCTGAAAAATGCTTCATCATTAGGGTGGACGCAGGAAGAATTGATAACAGCGCGCGACGGAAGAATGGTGATACCTGTAAAAATTGAGAACAAAAATCGTGTGCCGGGATTTGTGCACAGTATGTCGGCGAGTGGGGCTACGGTTTTTATTGAACCGGCAGAAACTCTCGATATGAACAATGATATCAGAAGTCTGCAATTCCAAGAATTACGGGAAATCGAAAAGATACTAAGAGAATTAACGACACAAATTCGCGATGTAAAAGACAACCTGAAACACAATGTTGAAATACTCAGCGAGCTTGATTTTCTACAAGCCGCCGCAAATTATTCAATTGAAATAATTGGCTGTGCTCCGCTATTGAATGAAAAAAATTATTTCTATCTGATTGAGGGCAGACACCCTGTCCTTTTGCTGAAACAACCAAGAGCTAAAGTTATTCCTTTAACACTTGAGTTAGGTAAAAATTTTTCCACATTAATCATAACAGGTCCTAATGCTGGTGGTAAAAGCGTTGCAATCAAGGCATTCGGTCTTTTGGCTATTATGGTTCAATCTGGTTTGCATATTCCAGCTTCTCCGGATTCAGAATTTGGTGTGTACAATAAAATTTTCGTGGATATTGGTGATGAGCAATCAATAGAGAACGACCTTAGCACATTCAGCTCACATTTGGTTAATATAAACATAATTATGAAGGAAGCTGAGGAAACGAGTTTAGTTTTGATAGATGAAATTGGAGCCGGCACCGATCCAACCGAAGGCAGCGCACTTGCCGAAGCAATTTTGGAAGATCTCACGAACCGGAAAACTCACACACTCGTTACAACTCATCACGGCACTCTGAAAGCATTCGCCCACGAAACGCAAGGAATCGAAAACGGAGCAATGGAATTCGATCATCACACTTTGAAACCAACATATCGCTTTATCTCCGGAATCCCCGGAAGCAGCTATGCTTTAGAAATGGCAAAAAGAATAGGGTTACCTGAAGCTTTAATTCAGCGTTCTATTTATTTTCGTGGTGAAGCAACTCACAGTCTCGAAAATTTATTAGTCGAAATTGAAACGAAACAACAAATCCTCAAAGACGAAATCACGCTTGTTCAAGAAGAGAGAATTAGTTTAGAAAATTTAATCTCCGAATACACAACAAAAAATAAATCGCTCCAAAAAGAAATCAAACAAATAAAGTCAAAAGCTGTGGATGAGGCAAAGGCGATAATTGATGGTGCTAATTCACTAATAGAAAAAACTATTCAACAAATACGCGAAGAAGGTGCAAGCAAATTAGCAATCAAACAAGCTCATTCTGCAATTGAACAAATCATAAGTACGCATATCAGTTTAGCCAAGGAGTTTGAAATTGAGAAAAACCACACTCTTGATGTATCATTTACGATAGGCGATAAGGTTAAACTAAAAGATAGTAACGAAGTCGGTGAAATTATTGAAGGTGTTGGTGATAATCACTTTAACGTATTATTCGGGCAGTTTAAAATTAAAGTACATAATATGAATTTAGTTAAAGTTAAATCAACCACTCCCATTTTACAACGAACTAAAAATTTGGATATACATGCCGAAAGACCATCGAGCGAAATCGATTTACGCGGAACCACCGGCGAAGAAGCAGTGATTTTATTGGATAAATTTATTGATACCGCCATTCTTTATGGCTTAAATAGGCTTGATATCATTCACGGCAAGGGGACTGGATTGCTGCAAAAAAAAGTTTCGGAGTATCTTAGGAAGCATGCTCATGTGAAATCATTTCGATTAGGTGAATGGAACGAAGGTGGGTATGGTGTTACGGTGGTGGCCCTAAAATGAAAAAAGAAATAAAAAAATTACTAATTGCAAACAGGGGAGAGATAGCTGTCAGAGTTTTACGGTCTGCAAAAGAAATGGGAATCGTAACCGTTGCAGTTTACTCGGAAGTCGATCGTCTTATGCCACACGTCCGACTTGCAGACGAAGCGTATCCTATTGGTAAAGCAACTGCAGCCGAAACATATTTACAAAAAGAAAAAATAATCGAAGTCGCATTAAAATCTAATTCCGATGCAATTCATCCAGGTTACGGTTTTTTATCTGAAAATGCTCAGTTCTCCGATATGGTGAAGAATGCAGGGCTAATATTTGTAGGCCCACCGGCGATGGCAATTAAATCAATGGGTGATAAAACAGCAGCACGTTCACTTGTAAAATCGGCGGGTGTTCCAATCGTTCCCGGCACCGATGGACCAATATTGGATATCACGGAAGCATCTGTTTTTGCTGATAAATTTGGATTTCCAATTTTATTAAAAGCAGCCGGCGGCGGTGGTGGTAAAGGAATGCGAATAGTGAACGGTTACGACGAACTCGCATCAGCATTTCGGAGTGCACAATCAGAAGCTCAATCAGCGTTCGGTGATAATCGTGTTTACGTTGAGAAATACTTAGAAAATCCTCGGCATATCGAATTCCAAATCCTTGCAGATCAATATGGTAACACAATTCACTTAGGGGAACGTGAGTGCTCTATTCAGCGCCGCCATCAAAAAATCATCGAAGAATCTCCATCTGTTATAATTACTCCTGAGCTGCGAAAAAAGATGGGTGAGGCGGCAGTTAAAGCGGCTTTAAGATCCGGATATGTTAATGCAGGTACAATTGAGTTTTTAGTGGATAAACATCGGAATTATTATTTCCTGGAAATGAATACGCGACTCCAAGTGGAGCATCCGATAACTGAAATGATCACGGGTATAGATTTGGTAAAAGAACAATTACGAATAGCAATGGGGCAGTCGCTCAGTTTGAAGCAGAAAGATATTCGTTTTCGTGGTCATGCTCTCGAATGTAGAATTTACGCTGAAAATTCTGAAAATAACTTCTTACCCTCTATAGGAAAAATTACTAAACTACGTTCGCCTCAAGGTTTTGGAGTTCGTGAAGATAGGGGTGTAGATGAAGGGAATGAAATCTCAGTTTATTACGACCCAATGATATCAAAGCTAATTACGTGGGCTGACACACGTGATGAAGCAATCCATAAAATGACCCGAGCGCTGAATGAATATAATTTAGCAGGAGTTCAAACTAACATTCAGGCTTGCAGTTGGATTATTAATCATCCAAAATTCCTTGAAGGCAATTTCGATACACATTTTATCAAAGAATATTTCAATCCTGAAGTGTTACGCATTGATAATAAACTAATACACGAAGCATTAGCAGTAGCTGCTGCTTATATCCAAAAGTTCGAAAAGATTGAAACTCAGCAACTTGACGGCACAAATAAAGAAGGAGCAACAAGTAATTGGAAAACGAAACGTTACGAAAATTTTAGAGGATGAGATGGCTGAATTTATAGTTACTGTAAATAGACAGGAATTCGACATCGAGCTGAAATCAATGCAAATTGTTGTAGTTAACAATACTGAATTTATTGTTGATTTGCATCGGATAGGAATCAATCAATATTCAATCATAATGAATAATCAAGTTTTTGAAATTAACATCAAAAGAGATGGCTTAAATCAATTCGAAGCAGAGTGTTTCAACAATAATTTTAATATAACAGTTGAAGACGAGAAAGACCAACTGTTAAAACAGTTCAGTCAACAAAATGAGGCAACACATAAAATTATTAACATAACCGCACCTATGCCGGGTTTGGTGTTGAAAATAGAAGTTGAGGTAGGTCAGCAGATATATCCCGGAACAGGCTTGATTATTTTAGAAGCAATGAAGATGGAGAATGAAATTAGAGCAACAGTTGCCGGTGTTGTGAAAGCAATAAAAGTTAAAGAAAAAACTCCTGTTGAAAAGGGGGAGATATTATTGATTTTGGAATAGTAACAAAAATATTGAAGGAACAGTAGATGAACAAATTATTAATAATATTAAGGGCGGTTCCAAAAATTGACTTATTGAATACTTTTTTTTGTATATTTAA
>JASEGV010000076.1 GCA_030017895.1 Bacteroidota bacterium
GCACGCTGTTTAAAATGCCGCCGCCTTTTTCAGAAATCTTCTGATATGTCGCGCCTGCAGACCGCATCGCAAATTCTTCTTCGCGGCTCCCGCCGAATACGAGATGCGTGTGCGAATCCACAAAGCCGGGCATAACAACTTTTCCGGAACAATCGAACTCGTCAATATTTTTATCAGTGTTTTGCATTTCGATCATCTTGCCGTACCACGAGATATACCCATCCCGGATGATTAAAGCAGCGTCTTCGATAATACCGAGATTACGCATCGCAGCTCCGATACGGGTTCGTTCTCGATTAGGAGTATTAAATTTTGATGAGATAGTTACGAGCTGTTTAATATTTGTAAGTATGAGATTCATCTTGCAGTCTTTTTAAACTTTTGAAAGATAAGAAAAGGTCGTTGATTTTGCAAAAACGGAATTACATTCCGTTCTACGAGTTGTTTACCCCGTTGGACGGGGTTTGTTTATCGCATTATTCCATCGCGACTTTGAAAAATGCTTCAAGTTGTAACAATAACATCGTTTTTACAGAGGTGAAATCATTTGCTTGTAGCTTATATTAATAGACTCCACTCGTTAACCTACTCGCATCAAATGCTACTAATGTAGCCACCTCTTTACCTAAAACATCATATACTTTTAACACTACATTACTATCCGATTCTTGAAGCAGTCCGGTTACATCTCCATTTTGTGTAAGGCAGGTCGAACTTATGGCTTAACTCTGCGTAATCGGAATTCTAATCACTTCTCAGCGGATTAAGATCATCTTCTTGACGTCGGTAAATTTCCCTGCGGTTAGGCGGTAGAAGTACACACCGCTGGGCAGATTGCTCGCATCGAAGCGAACTGCTTTGTATCCTGCTTCCTGGAATTCATCAACCAGCGTCTCTACTTCCTGGCCAAGCATGTTGTACACCTTGAGCGTTACATAATTGTCAATTGGCAATTGATAATTGACAATTGTAAATGGGTTGAATGGATTAGGGTAATTATTAATTGATATATTTTCCATCAAGATCTGTCGCTACTCCGGTTTTAGTTCCTAAGATTTGAACACTCACGTTTGGTATCGGCTGCTTGCTGTCTTTATCTATCACTTTCCCGGAAATAATCCCTTTAAGCGATATATCATCTGCCAATGTATATGAATAGCTAACCGTATAAATCAGCAGTAAGTAAAGAATATTTTTTTTGAAGATTGTTTCACTCATTCGTTTGTTCCTTAGAGTCAATTTTGATTCCTTTATTGGTTATCAAATAATTGATGATAATATAACGAACAGATGTAAACTATTGATTTCACATTTGTAACAAATTGTAACGTATGCTTGACGTAAATTTGGTTACTTCAGGGAAAGAATGTTTTTGTACGATGACGGAGATGGTTAGGTTATTCTGGTGTAATTCGATGCACAATAGATATTGTCGTTATGAATAGATTCTTATCTATCGGCATTATGAATCTTTTTAGATCAAGCTCGGAGTAATTAACCGGTATAGTGATATTCTTAACATCACGAATCAAGGAATGAATATTAATTCATCCGTTGTTCCGACGTTTCCGAGAAATTAACTCATTTGAGAATAATCTGTTTGGTATCAATTGTATATGCCGCGAAATATCCCAGCGCTCCGTTGCTGAGATTTGTGTTCGGATTTGCAGGTGAAATGGACGTTGGCATCATTGATATAATGTCTATAAGTGTTTTATAATAATCAAACGCTGCTTTATCGATAGAAAGCAGTTTCACTGTGAGCGTATCGCCCGGGTGCACGTTTTTTTGAATTCCTATATGTTCCTCTATTTGATTGCCATTCGTCAGTTTATCGTTATGAAGGAAGTACGTTGGTCCATATGTTAAACTATCCATCGGCATTGAATTGACTTGTGCTATCAGCCGATAGTAATTTCCCATCTCCGGCGGATCCTTAAACAGAATGTAAACATCGTATCCATTCTTGTCTCCGAAAAATTTTTTCGGTACAGCATACAACGAGTCAATAAACACTTTTCTGGGCATCGAAGAAACGGCATTGTATCGTTTCCCTTCCGCATCAACTTTTAGTGTGTATGTTCTGCCAGCAATACCTTGTAACGTTGATGATACGTAAGTGCCTGATATAGTTTCTTTTAACGTGTCAATGTTGCCAAGATTATCAAACACTGTTATGAAGGCATTTGGAACGGGTTGAAATGAAGCAGAAGATTCAAAGTAGCTTCTTGTTTTACTCAACATAACCGAGTAGGTACCGGGTTGGTCTGTAACTACCCCCTCGATTACTATTTGCGGATCGGTTTTGCTGAGATCAACTGTAATTACTTTTTCACATGAAAAAATAAACATTGCCTGAAAAAGAATAATGAGGATACTGCTCTTTCGAGCAATTGTATGGATATTATTGATTCTTGTTGTTTTCATAATCTTTTAGAAATTAAAGTTGTAAGTTATTGATGGGATTATTGGAAACAGCGTAATCTTGACTGCTTCTGTTTTGTCCGGGTCGTTTTCGTTTTGTCTGAAAAATATAGCATAAGGATTTGCCTGATTATAGACATTGTAGACTGATAAATTTAGATTAGATCTTTCGCTGATATTATATATAACGGAAAAATCCAGCCGGTGATAAGCCGACATTCGGTAACCGTTTCTTTCGGTGTAACTTGGAACTATTCGTCCATCGATTTTATATTTACCGCTCGGAAATGTTACTGCATTGCCCGTATTGTACACCCACGTGGCTGATAAATTCCATCTATTGCTCATGTTGTACATTGCAACCACTGAAATATCGTGTGTTCGGTCCTGCCGCGCCGGGAAGGACTTACCGTTGTTGATTTTTGTAAACTGTTCTGCCGTTCTTGCCAATGTGTACCCCAACCAGCCGGTGAACTTACCAAATTTTTTCTTCACAAGGAATTCCGCGCCATAACTCCAGCCCCTGCCGAATAACAGTTGAGATTCAACTCTCGAATTAAGTTCCAAATCTGCGTCGTTCTTATAATCGATCAGGTTCCGCATGTCTTTGTAATAAATCTCGAGAGATGTTTCGTATTCATTCTCGTTGAAATTTCTGAAATACCCCAACGTAAATTGATTTCCTCTCTGCGGTTCAATATTATTGCTGCTTGGAATCCACAAGTCGTTCGGCTTCGTTGTTGTGGAATTCGAAAGAAGGTGGAGATATTGCGTATTACGAGCATACGACGCTTTGATTGAACTCATATCATCGAGGAGAAAGTTAGCTGCAACGCGCGGTTCAAGTCCGATAAATGTTTTAACGAACCTGCCGGACGAATAAGTTTTCGTGCTTGTGGTGTTTCCGTCTTCATCATATGAATAAAATTCACCGGGACCCATAAGACTGAAGGTGGAAAACCTAAGCCCGTAATTGATTTTCAATTCAGGAAGAACCTCATACTCGTGCGAAAAGTATGCGGCATTTTCCAGAGCATATTTACGATCTATTGTTGAGCTATTGACTGAGCTTGTCGATCCGGCTGAAATTGTACCGGGCAGAAATGTATGGTAGATGGAATTGACACCAAACTTCATTGTGCTGAACGAACTGATGAAATATTGAAAGTCCGTCTTGAAGTTCAAATCGTGTATGCCGGATTTGATAGAGAACTGGTCGGTTTTTGCGCCAAAGATATTGGTGTAACTGTAATCACTGTAAATTAACGATGTGTTAGAAAAAAACTGATCGCCGAAGAGATGATTCCACCGTAAGGTTGCGGTGGAATTTCCCCAGTTAAAGCCGATGACATCGGGATAAACGAAGTTATCTCTACCGAAATAGCCGGAGAGAAATACACGGTCTTTTTCTCCAAACTTATAGTTTGCTTTCATGTTGATGTCGTAGAAGTACAAGCTTGTTTGCTTAATAATGGAATCGCTCGATAACTTGAGGAACAAATCGGCGTACGTTCTTCTGCCCGAAACGATGAAAGAGCCCTCGTCTTTAACAATCGGTCCCTGTACCGTCAACCGCGATGAAATCAACCCGATGCCGCCGGAAAACCCGAAGTTCTTTGAGTTACCATCGTTCATTCTGAGGTCCAAAACAGATGAAAGACGTCCGCCATATTCTGCAGGAATACTGCCAGTCATCATCTTCACATCTTTGATTGCGTCTGAATTGAAAACGGACATGAATCCAAGCAAATGCGAGGCGTTGTAAACAGGCGCTTCATCCAACATGATAAGATTTTGATCGGTGCGTCCTCCGCGTGCAAAAAATCCTATGTTTCCCTCGCCCGCCGACTTCACACCCGGCAGCAATTGAATCGTTTTCAAGATATCTTTTTCACCGAGCAATACGGGTATCGACTGTAACTCTCGCACCGGAAGTTTGTTTGTACTCATTTCAGTTGAAATAATATTCGTATTCAACTTCTCGCCGGAGACTACTACTTCTCCTATGACGATGGATTCAGAATTTAAAACAAAGTTAACGGTTTTGTTTCGATTCAGGGAAATAGTGTCAGTTCGTGGTTTGAATCCGATGTAGCTTATCTGAATCGTGTATTTACCCTCCGGGATGGTTAACGAATAGAACCCATAGGCATTTGTAGTCGAGCCAACGCCCTTCAGTTCTTTCACCAAAATATTTGCACCGATAAGCGCTTCACCTGTTTCAGCATCCTTGATTATTCCGCTCAATGTATATTTGTTTTGTGCAAGAGCAGAATTGAATGTGATAAAGATAAGGATGTTGACGAAGAATAAAAGAATAGTGATATGATTCTTGTTGCCGTGGAATTTTTCTTTGAACATTTTTGATATCCTTTAAATAAATCAAATATACTTATCTCAAAAAGAAAAAGCAAATTTTTGACGTACCCCAACCAAAAGAAACGACATAGATTTACCTAATTCTTCGTGCATATCTATGAAATACCAATCGATGATAGTTACATATCGGTCTATCATATATTGTTATACGATATATAGTATGCAGCGAGATGTCAACTAATAATTCTATCTTTAATTTCATAAGCTTCGCATATTCTTTTAGTTTTTTGATAAACTGCTAACAAAGATTTGCCTGGACCGATATGGTCTATATTAAATTCAGTGCGAGCATACGTTTTGATATTTCCATTAGCTTCAACATAATGGTCAAGATTATTTTTAACGAAATCGAAATACTTCTCGTCGCCTGAATGAAGCCACATCTGTTCTAATGCAACAAGCATCAAACCTTGCTCGTAATTCCATTTTTTTGATGGATGTAAAGAATCGTAAGTTACAGCACCGGGATGGCGTTCTAAAAATGAATCGGCGATACGTATCGACCAAGTTGCATCTTTGAAAACGCCGGTAGTTTTTTGACTACTGCTACAAGACGAGAATAGTCCAATCAAAAAGATTGTGATTATAATATTTTTATGAAAGAGTATCATAAATTTCATTTTGGATTATTGATATAAACTGTTCCAACAATTTCGTAACCTTACAATAATAATAATTTAGAGGTTCCATATATTATGAATTCACTCAATAAGTTTTTCTCTATGTAAAAAGAAGAATTTTGAATTTGTTACCTTCATCAATACTTGTCCTCCGAAGCTTTAGCGAAGGAGGAGCATTTGTTTAACCTCAACTGTTTTGTCGGTTTGAATCCGATAAAAATAGACGCCGGAAACTATGTTAGACGCGCCGAAATTCAACTCATGCACTCCGGCATTCTGGCGACCATCGAATAGTTCTGCAACTTCTTGTCCTAATAAATTGAATACCTTGACTGTAACAAATGATTCGGTCGGTAATCCATATTTAATAGTAGTCAACGGATTGAACGGGTTAGGATAGTTCTGTTCGACGTAGAATGATTGAGGAATACCATCAATTATTTCGACTGAATTGGGTGTACATAAGTAGCTTCCAGTTCCGATTACAATATTGGCTGCTGGTACGGTAACATTGTTTATGCAATTATCAAGCACACCAGAAGTTAGGTACAAAATCCCGTTGACTGTTGTAGGTTGTGATAATGCAACACCGCCAGTGTTATTGATAGTGAGGTCTTTTACAGTTGCCGGCATTGAAGCACTTGTGACTTGCTGATCAGAACCATTGAAAAAATAGTTAGCGGATGAGCTGAAAGAATTACCACCACCGCTGCTGGCGCCTGTGCATTGGATACTGCCTGAAATACCGCCGGGGTGAGCAGTCCGCAAAGCCGCTCCATCAAGCAAGAGAAAGCTGCCGGTATTAGAACTATTGATTACATTTGTCCCAATATCCACAGTTGAACCACCTTTGACTTCCATTGTAAAATGACTTGTACCCGTTCCGTAAGTAACATTTTCTAATGAAATGGTTTGAGGAGTAGTACCAGCGAAAACGAGTTTATTAATTTTAGGGAAGGCGCCGGAGTTCTGAAGCACCGCATTCGAGACTGAAAAATTTCCCCACAAATTCCACGTTACATCAGGTCCACTGCCCCTGCTAACACTGAAGTTACCACCGGTTACAGTAATATTTCCTTTTGTAGTAACTGTGATTGTAGCGGCAGAACTTGAACCATTAGATGCGAACTGTCCACCGCTGACAAATATATTTCCATTTATAGTTATAGGGTCGGTGTAAGTTGCTGGAGCTGCCATTTGAAGCCGAGCAGTTCCGGTGCTCAAAATTCTAATATCGCCACCAATTATATTGCCAGTCCAAGCAACATCAATATTGGCAGTTTGTCCTGTGCAATCCCATACAAAGTTGTGAAAGTTTTGATTTGAATTATTAGGTTTGCTGCCAGTTGTGTATCCTGTTACACGACAGGTGGAGCCAGTTGCCCAAGTGCAAACCGGAATAGAACCTGCAATCTGATCGTGCGAATAAGTACCACCGCTGGCAATTGTCAAACTACCTGTACCCCCTAACTTACCTTGATTCTTTAGTGTACCCGTAATTGTAACTAATGCATTGATGAACACAGAATCCGCAGTCTGAACTGTGATAGTCCCTGAACCAGTTGGAGCTGTGCTCGCTCCTACCCATGCTGTGCCGGTATATCTTTCCCAGATTCCAGCATTGCTCCAGTTACCTGTGCCGTTAGAACGGTAATCATTAAGCACTTGAGCGAAAATGGTATTAGAAAACAAAACGACACAAATAATCAGAATTAAAGTTTTAAAGTTTTTCATTTTTTTCTCCTAATTTTTTTAAATTTATTTTTTTATTATCTGTTCCAAGGTATTTCGTATCTAACATCAGCCATAATATTATGACAAGTTTCTTTATTTAGATTAACGTTCGTTTGCCACATATCTTGATATTTCATTAAAGAATATTCGTAAGTGATGTTCAAATTAATTCCAGCATACAAAATTCCACAACCAACCGAGTAGATTGAAAAGCTTACCGGTTCACCAGCTAAAGGATTTCCTTCGGGTTCAAATACTTCAGTGTGCCCACGCATACCAGCACGCAGTAAAAGCCACGATAACGGATTGTAATTTACACCTACGTGGAACACAGAAGCTGAAAGCCATGGCTTTAATTCTTTGCTGTCGGTATTCTTGTAGATTGTTGATTCGTAAGGGCGCAATTCGTATTCTAATCCAAGTGTGAGGTTCTTTAATAAGCCGATCGACATACCAACTGTTCCGCGCCACGGAAGTTGTATTTCATCTTGTCCGCTAATCGAACTAATTGACGAAGAGCCAATAGTATCAATTCGTATCTGTGTTGAAAAATCTCGTTTGATTGTTGTAGGAGGTTTTACCGAAAATCCAAAACTAACATAATTACCGCGGTAAATTCCACTGAAAGTGAATTCCTGTCCACTAAAATCGGACGTTCCTGTTTGAGTAATTTTCTTATTAAAATTCACAGAATCTAATCTGAAATAATTTTGATAAAATACGAATCTGCCCCGACCGAGACGCTGTTCGAGATCATCTGTGGTCCCTTTCAACAGCATACCACTAATACCGAGCGAAATTTTTTGGGAGAGTGCACCCGAGAAAGCTATTCCATAACCATTGATTGAACCATCACGAGAGCGGTAATATTGGGACCATTCTGTTTTAAATGTAGAATCGGGATTGTTCGGCGGTAAAGGAATTGGGATCGGGCGTTGTGAACCGATAGACGGAAACAGCACGTTATTGTTCTGATAATAATGATTCAAGTTAGCATATTCAACAGCACCAACACCAATTACGAAATTTATTTTACCCAGCGTAAAGGGGACAGCGAGAAGTGCCTGAACCGGTAGATTTTTGTTTTTCGATCTCGACCAATTCGGGCCGATGTTATCAAACGGACGTTGGACAGTATCACCAGGATTAGAACCCGGGTGTAACGAGTCAGGATTAATGATCCCGCCTGTTAACCCTTCCATGAGGAGACTGAAGTTAGAATAATATTTCAATGGTGTATATTGTTGCACTTGTGACGCTTTTGAATATTGCAGCAGTCCACCAACCGAAATTTGAATCCCCGTTAGAGACTGAAGAGAAGCCGGATTGGTAAACATCAAGCTAACATCGTTTTTTATTCCGATAGTCGTACCACCAGCTGCTCGTGAAGCAGCAGACTGAAGAGTACGATTATCGAGTCCTTGAATATCAAGAGGTTTATCATACCCTTGAGCAAAAATTTGACGAGATAAGAGAAGACAGATTAACACTTGTAGTAAAAGTGAGAATATGAAAAATATTTTCTTCATTGTAGTACTGCTCCTAAACTGATACGTTGAACATTCCCTAAGTAAGTTCCTATCGATCCATAACTATAATCCAACGATAGTAAAACCGAACCAAATTTGTGTTTAACTCCGCCGCCAATAGTTAGTCCCTCGTAATCATAATTGAACTTGTAGCCACCACGCAATGCGAATGATTCTGCAAACTCATACTCAATTCCAAAGTGAGCTTGTTGTGCATAGTCGTTAGGTTGAAAGAGGTCGAATGCCATACCCAAGCGATTCTCACCAAGCGGAAATAAAAGTGCATCTGTACCGACTACGTTTGCCGCAATCCCAAACCTAAACAAAAGAGGAACAGGATTTGACTCTTTTGCATACTTTGCATTAGCTCCAAAGTTTTGTACTGATGATGCAATTTCGATGGACCGAAAGCCGGTGCGATACCGAATCCCAAAATCGAACAATAATGCATCAGCCCAAGTTTTAACATTTTCATAGACTCCTTGCCTTACCAAAGCACTAACCATCTGCCCGTTGAATAGCGATTCGTGAGCATACTTTACACCGATTCCCATCGAAAATTTATCAGTCAGGTTTGTTGCGTACGTAACACCGATAAGATAACTGAACGGACGGAATGTTCTTCCTGTCATACCGGGATTTTCAGTGTCTTTGATGTATGGTAGAGCATTGCTTGTTTCCTCGAATTCACCAAAATCGACGTACTGAACCTGCACACCTACAGCGCCGAATTCTTCGATTGGTAAGGCATAGGAAATTGCTCCTTGTTGAGCCTCGAATATCCATTTTATGTATGTAGATGATAATTCTTGATTTTGTACTAATGCAAGTCCGCTTGGATTCCAAAAGATAGCTTCAGCACCAGAAGCCCAAACACTGTAGGCATTTCCTAAAGCAGTACCACGAGCAGATGGCATCACGTGTAAAAATTGCATTGCTGTGCTGCCTACTTTTTGCGCCGGTAGGGTAGAATATAACAGACACACAGCACACAGAGATAAAAGAAGCTTGTAAATATTTTTCACACTATTCATATCGTAACTTTCAATTAATGAATAATAACAAATTTGCCGCGTGAGTGCGCGCCGCTTTCGTCTTCAACAACAAAGAAATATACACCGGAAGCTAATATCTGATTGTTCCTTGAAATCTGGTACCACGGGTTGCCATAAGTATCTCGGTTGTGTTCGATTGTGTTAATTAGCTGACCGCTGTAAGAAAATATTCTTATTGTGCATCGCTTGGTCAGTCCCATAAATTGAACCTTGTCAGTTACTTCGCCGTCGGGGTCCGAACCACCTAAACCGCTTGTAACTATAAGCGGATTGGGTACAACGTAAACTTTTCCGAGAGTTCCTACTACAGCCGGGGCTTGTGTTTCCCATTTCGTAAAGTTGGTCATTCCACCTTTACCACCAAGCGAATCAACTGAAAATACTGCATAATAAACGAACTCACCTATATTGCTTTCTCTATCTAATACAACGTAAACTGAGTCGTGGAAATAACGGGGATCGCGTTTTCCAACACTATCAATGAGTGTCCAAGGTCCTAGTGGGTGAGTTGCGCGCATCGCTTTATAATATGCAAACGGAGCATTAAGTTTCGGAGTTGTGAATTCCTCTACTTGCGGACCCCAAATTATTTTATTAACCGCCGCGCGAGTGTTTTCAATTTTAATCATCGGTGCTGGAAAAGGAATTTTAATAGTGTTGTATGCACCAAATCCATTTGGTCTGGAATTCATGGGTTCGTATTGTGAAGTATCGTATTTTGCCAGAGGACGCCCGGTGTACATCTGAATCGCTCGATCTGCTACATCGCGAATCGAAACAACACCAGGTGTTACGTACCACGGCAGCGGATTGGTTTGTAAGTAATTACTACCTATATATGGAGGATTACCCACATTAGGGTATGTCAATGTCTTGCACCAACTTGGTATCTTTTGCAAATATGGGTCAGGCTCTCCGCGAATACCGCCTCCTAAATCTCTATAGACGCTATCGCTCGCTACACCAGGGCCATATCCTACAACTTCAGCCACAACAAAACGCGATACAGAATTTGGCGGTAAAGTGTAAGGTCCAAAACCATACCCATGTCCCGCAGGCTGACTCCATCCCAAAGTTTGTGATGGCTTCGCACGCCCTATCCAGTGAAAGTTGTCTGCGGAAAAATTTATTGAATCATTCGCTCCTTTAAAAACACTACTTTTTCTGCTTAAAGGGTCAAGCCAAGTTTGTAACTTAGTCGGGTAAAGGTTAGCGTTTTCGTATCTATTAAGCCAGGGTTGTTTCATTTTTCTATTCGCATCCCATACCAAAGCAGTATCAGAGGGACTTACATAAGTACTCGTTTGACCTCTCAAGGCAAGATTCTGATAGTCGTAATACAACATCATAATACCAGCCGCCTGAGGCGAATTAAGCCCACCTCTGTTGCCCGGCTTTGACCAAAGATTGAAAAACGTGGTGTCGGGATTCCCTGTCCTATCGTGATTGTAAGTCATGTAGCGTTTTAAATCAAAACGTGCAAACTGGTCGCGCGAACGTGAATCGGCTTCTGCCCAGCGATTGAATCGTCTCTCATATCCGAACATCGACGTCATGAAACCATATCCCCAACCAATAAAAGTATCTTTAACAGTGTCGGGAGTAGTATTATGCAATTCGTATTCGTATATGATGAAGCTATCATAACCGGGATAGCTCCAAGCACGGCTTGTGCGGGTAACAGTAATACCAAGTGGTGTTCCCCATTTTGCGACAATAATTTCTTCGGCTTCATCAGGATTGTAAGCAGGATTTAAAATACCGGTAGCAAGCACAGGATAGTTTTCAATTCTTTCAATAGATATCGGGTAACTGTAAATGTTTTCGACTTGGGTGGCTTTTCCTGTGGCGTCTGTAACAGCACCACAATATATGTATTGCCGAACCGTACCTCTCGTACCTCCGATGTACAAACCACCACCGAAAGAGTTATGCTGACCGGCATATTTTGTTCTATCAATAATCATTGATGAGTTCGGTGGCCATTCCATCGAAGGATAACCGACCAACATACCGGCAGTCCCGTTATCAAATGTTCTTCCCACCTCACCTGTATTGAATACTGTTTGATGAAGCATGCCCCTTTGATGTATTCGGAAATCGCGGAGTTGTGAAAACAGACCTTCGAAAGGTAGTGTTAACAAGAGAAAAACAAATAGTATATATTTCATATTTACAACCTGATAATAAATTATTTAGAATTCTATCATAATACCAAAATTGAATGACCTTGGTGAGTTATCATAAATCAAGAACGACTGATCAACAGCAAACGCCTGCGATGGTGTGTTAGTATCCTGCCAATATAGAATACCATAATTCGGATCGTTGATAGGATAGTTTTCATACGCATAAATTCTATTATTTGTTGATGCGGCATTGGGGGTTGAAAAAATATAATTATAGTTAAGTATTTTGTTATTGAAGAGATTGAAAACCTCGGCATAGAACATTGCATTTGTGCCAAAAAAATTTCGGATTCTTTTCGTTAATTTTATGTTGGTATTATACTCGCCCGGCGAGCGCGCGGCATTAAGGAGTTTTGTGTTCGTCGAAGATGTGTACGGGCGGCCGCTTCTTAAAAATGAATTCGATGAAAGAGTAAGATTTTCTAACGGAAACATTCCAATTATATTTGGTCCCCACTCATTTTCTGTTACATACGCTAAATTGATTATTAGATTGTGTGTACGATCAAAATCAAGTAAGATATCTCTGATTGGCACCTTATCTAATTTCGTACTCACTTCACCGGACACAGGATCTTTGATAAATGAAGGTGGTGCGTTCGATGTCGTGGCGCTCTTCCCGGTAGCGACACTGAATTGGTAATTTATGGAACCGGTGAACTCGCCCCTTCTTTTTGTAAATGCAACACGAAATCCGCGGATATCAGCATAGTCTCTATTAAAATAAGTCTCATACGAAAGATCAGATGTGAAAGTTGCCATTTGAACAAGATTTTTTACATCTTTATAATATCCGCTGACATCCAGTGTAAATCCTTCGCCCAATCCTTGCATTACGCCTATGTCATAGCTGTTTGTAGTTTCAGGTTCGAGTTGCGGGTTACCCAAACGGATTGGCATTAATCGTCCTTGTTTTACGCGTGAAGAAACTACATATTGAAAGGATGGTCGCTGCATAAACGAACCATAGTTAAGATGGAACACGGTTGAAAGAGATACAGGAAACGATACGCCTACCCTTGGTTGCAAGCGTGCAAGCACAGGAGCTTTTGCCTTTGCCGCTGCTTGGGGATCGTTTGATGGATTACCGAGAGAATCCACAACACGGAATGGTGCAAAGATGTTAGTATAGTAATGGCTTTGTGAATTCCAGATGTCTAAACGCAAACCGATATTTGCTATCAAACCTTCAAATTCCATTTTATCCTGTATAAAAAGTCCAACTTCAAACGGTTTTATTTTGTGGGCGGTTCCAAAAATTGACTTATTGAATACTTTTTTTTGTATATTTAAGAAAA
>JASEGV010000077.1 GCA_030017895.1 Bacteroidota bacterium
CTTAAATATACAAAAAAAAGTATTCAATAAGTCAATTTTTGGAACCGCCCTATACAATTCTTTCTTCAAATAAAATAATTTTCATCTTTACAAGTACTCCAATTTTATTAAAATGCACAAAAGCGATGTCTACCATTTTGATTTTCTTTGGTGAGATTTTAATTCGATTCCAGATCCCCATGTTATCAATTGCGTATGAATTGGGATTATCATTAGTAGTCAGAATTAAGCCATAATTTTCTTTCATAATTTCTCCTTCTCTATATTTGTTAATAATCAGATTGAATGGTGAAAATATTTTATATACGGTAATTTTCTTCTTTAAAATAAAAAACCTCTTAACTCAAGTCCAACGCTGGAACAGAATTAAGCGGTTCTGCTTATACTCAAACAAGACCCCTTGCCGCTCGCTTTGTGGGCAACCATACTTAGTCGGCAGACCTCACATAGTAAATCCTCACACGTCAAGTCAACAAGGGGCAACCGAGTTGTTCCAGTTGCCCGCTTCCGTAACATGTGAAGTTTGCCAAAGATTAAGTTGTCGAATTAATTCTTGAATGTCAAGTAAATTATTTTTTAATCAATCGAAAATTAGGAATTTTCACCAATTTTCATTATTAATTTATTGCGCTTTTTAACAAACTGCTTACAACGAATATTCATCGGAGATTATGGCAAATATAAAATTATTTGAAGAAAAGAGAATCCGATCAGTCTGGAATGATACCGACCAAAAACGATATTTCTCCGTTGCTGATGTTATCCAGATTTTAACCGACACCGTAAATCCAAAAGATTATATCAAAAAGATGCGAAAACGGGATCCGGAGCTAAATTCCAACTGGGGGACAATTTGTCCCCCCCTTGAGATGATTGCAGCCGATGGGAAAAAACGGAAGATTCAATGTGCAAATGCAGAAAGCTTGCTTCGCATCATACAATCGGTGCCTTCCCCTAAAGCCGAACCTTTTAAGCGCTGGCTGGCAAAAGTAGGTTATGAGCGTCTTGAGGAAATCGAAAACCCGGAACTTGCTCAGGCGCGGATGCGCGAAATTTACAAGGCGAAAGGTTACAGCGATGAATGGATCGAAAAGCGTGTCCGCGGTATTGCTATACGGGATGAATTGACAAATGAATGGAAAAAGCGAGGAGTGAAGGAAGCAAAGGAATATGCAATCCTCACAGCAGAGATAAGCCAAGCAACATTTGGCTTAGTACCTGGTGATTATAAAAAGCTCAAAGGATTAACGAAACCTCAGGAGAATCTGCGCGACCATATGAACGATCTTGAATTAATTTTTACCATGTTGGGCGAAGCAGCCACAACGGAAATAGCCCGAAATAAGAATGCACAGGGACTTCCTGAAAACGAGCAAGCCGCAGTCGAAGACGGTACAGTGGCAGGAAATGCCAGAAAAGAATTAGAAAAGAAATCGGGCAGACAAGTAGTTACAAGTCAGAATTATAAATCCCTTTCAGAGAAAAAGGTACGACAACTAAGAAAGAAAAAGTAATTTATTAACATAAAATATTCATCAGGAGACTTTATGGAAAAATTCAAACAAAGCATGTTCGAGCTAATCAGTGAAACATCTGCTAACTTACCGCCCGACGTCCGCCGTGCAATCTCACTTGCGATGAAAGATGAAACCCCGGACACTCAAGCGGCTCTCGCTTTAAGCACAATCGCAATCAACATAGATATGGCTCAGCAAGCAATCGCACCGATTTGTCAAGATACTGGAATGCCTACGTTTTTTATACACACACCGGTTGGCGCCAATCAAATCCAAATGAAAAAAGCAATCGAGGAAGCCGTTGCAGAAACGACAAAGATCGGAAGACTGCGTCCTAACTCTGTCGATTCTATCACAGGTAAAAACTCAGGCAACAATCTCGGAACGGGAACGCCAGTCTTCCACTTTGAGCAATGGGAAAAAGATGAAATCGAAATAAAACTTTTACTAAAAGGCGGTGGGTGCGAAAATAAAAACATTCAGTACTCAGTTCCGGTTGTGCTGGAAAACTTAGGTAGAGTTGATAGAGATTTAGAAGGTGTGCGCAAGTGTATCATGCACGCAGTGTGGCAGGCACAAGGACACGGTTGCAGCGTTGGTGCGCTCGGTGTGTGCATCGGCTCCGACAGAGCCACAGGATACGATTTAGCAAAACAGCAATTACTGAGAACTCTAGAGGATGTAAATCCTAATCCTCAACTTGCTGAACTTGAAAACAGAATTATGGAAGATGCAAACAAATTAAATATTGGCACAATGGGCTTCGGTGGAAAAACGACTTTAATTGGATGTAAAATTACTGCTGCTAACCGGTTGCCGGCAAGCTTCTTCGTATCAGTCGCGTACGACTGCTGGGCGTTCAGAAGGTTAGGCATTATTATAGATCCGAAGACGGGAGAAATTAAGAGATGGCTTTACAAAGGCACCGAAGAGATAAAGACGATGGCTGACTATGAGAGCATTAAGTTGACAGGAAAAGAAATAAAATTAAACACACCGCTCAGTGAAGAAAAAATTAGTTCATTAAAAGTTGGTGATGTTGTTTTATTAAATGGAATAATTTACACAGGACGCGATGCACTCCACGCATATTTAGTTAAGCATGATTCTCCGATTAATTTAAATGGTGGGGTCATCTACCATTGCGGTCCGGTGATGCTAAAGAAAGACGGTGGGTGGTTCGCGAACGCTGCAGGACCTACAACAAGCGGCAGAGAAGAGCCGTATCAAGCCGATGTTATTAAAAAGTTTGGCGTTCGTGCAGTGATTGGTAAAGGCGGTATGGGTAAGAGGACTTCTGATGCATTAAAAGAATTCGGAGCTGTATATCTGAACGCTATAGGCGGTGCGGCTCAGTATTACGCAAAGTGTATTACAAAAGTTGAAGGTGTTAATTTCCTTGAAGAATTCGGCATTCCTGAAGCGATGTGGCATTTACGCGTTGTTGATTTCCCGGCTATCGTTACAATGGATGCCCACGGCAATAGCTTGCACGCCGATGTCGAAAAAGCATCGGCTGAAGAATTGAAGAAATTCATTTAAAACCCCGTCTTTTCACCAATTTCCCAACATGTGGGTCGGCGAACCTCGTCGACCCGCATTCATAATATCTGTATAAAATAAAATTTTTATACAGATCTACTTGAAAATTAGTTACTTTACTGTTATATTACTTTCAGTTCAATCTAATCATAAGTTCTTCTTCTCCGTTTTGGACATATCAGTTCTTAAGGGAAATAGTTCTTTTCGAAAATATATTCAATTAGTTCTTAACAAATAACATTTGATAATCTCAAAAAAAATCAAAGGAGAATCAATATGGCTACACTCAAAGCAAAACTTGCAGAAATTATTCCTGGTCTTCGCGACGAGATTAAAAACCTCGTGAAAGAGCATGGAGCAAAAGTTATTTCTGAAGTAACAGTCGAACAATTATACGGTGGACAACGCGGCATTAAATGTCTCGTTTGCGACACCTCTGAAGTCCCACCCGACAAGGGATTGATAATTCGGGAGCGACCAATCGGCGAAATCAAAGACAAACTTCCCGAAGAAATTTTTTACTTACTCTGTACCGGCGAAATGCCCGATGCCGCAGCGCTCAAATCGCTGCAAGCCGATTTAGAAGCACGGCAGGATGTTCCAAATTATGTATGGGATGTTTTAAAAGCAATGCCCAAAGATTCGCATCCAATGGTAATGTTGAACACGGCAATACTCGTTATGGAAAAGGAATCGGTTTACCGTCAAAAATATAACGAGGGTATGAAGAAAGATGTTTACTGGGAGCCGATGTTAGAAGATGCACTTAATTTATTGGCAAGACTTCCAAACGTTGCAGCCGGAATTTATAGGATGCGTTTCAATAGAGGCGATAGAATCTCTCCGAAAAAAGGACTCGATTGGGCTGCGAATTATGTACACATGTTAGGTCTGCCCGATCCAAACGGTGACTTCACAAAACTGATGCAGCTCTATTTAACTTTACACACCGACCACGAAAGCGGAAACGTAAGCGCTGCAACGACTGCAACGGTTTCATCGGCACTATCCGATCTTTACTATTCGGTGTCAGCCGGATTAAACGGACTTGCAGGACCATTACACGGACTTGCAAATCAAGAATGTTTGGCATGGATACTTGAGACGAATAAAAAATTCAACGGCGCTCCGACTCCCGATCAACTTAGAACTTACGCTCAGGAAACACTTAATGCAGGAAGAGTCGTTCCGGGTTACGGACATGCAGTATTAAGAATCACCGACCCACGCTTCGATGCATTCTTAGCTTTCGGTAAAAAGTACTGTGCCGGAGATCCAGTGTTTGAAACAGTTTCGAACGTATTTGATGTCGTGCCGGATGTTTTAAAACAGGTACAAAAAATCAAAGACCCGTGGCCCAACGTCGATGCAGGTTCAGGTGCATTGTTGTATCACTACGGTATGACTGAATTCGATTACTACACAGTTCTGTTCAGCGTATCGCGTGCGCTCGGTGTATCAGCCCAAGCAATAATTGCAAGAGCAATGGGTTACCCGATCGTTAGACCGAAGTCGGTTACGACAAAGTGGGTGAAAGCTCAAGTTAACAAATAGCATTAGTTTTTGTAGAATTAAACGAGGCGGTTGGATTTTTCCGGCAGCCTCTTTTATACTTAAATATTTGTATTTCAATATTTATAGATTTATTTTATATATAGAAATAATATCAAATAATAACAGTTCTTTTTTAGCAAAATCTTATTAACTCATAATCTCCAAGCACGATTATGAGTTTTAAGATATCTCAATCAGCCTTTATTACATTAGTTCGTTAATAATCATATTTCGGGTGTTTCAATCTGTTAAAACCAACAAAATTGAAAGGAACATTTGTGATGAGCTATCGAATTATTTTAACAATCTTCTTACTTACTCTCCAATATCTTTAATCACAAGAGGATGAATTCAAGGATATTGTTGTTTTATCAAATGGTGTCCAGGTAATCGGAAAAATAACTGAAATCTTACCGGGTGAACAAGTAACCATCAAAACACGAATAGGAAGTATTTTTACATTTAAAGCCAACCAAATAAAAACTGTATCACAATACGGTAAACCAAATGTAATGTTTTTCACCAAACCAGCGAATGATACAATAAAGAAAACTCAACAATTACCTCATCCAAAAGTAGATTCTTCCAAGACACAAACCGATATTCCAGCCAAACCTAAAGTTGTATGGGATCAAACCCCAAAACGATCAATTCCTCAACAATACTATGAACCCACCGATGAATCCACGGATGAGCCAAAATTTCGTATAAATATCGAAGGGGGCTACAGCTATCGGACGACAGAAGTCTCCGGTAACGTCCCAGCAGATTTCAAGAGTTATATGGAAAAATTAAAAAGTGGATATAATATAGCCGTCAATTTTACATATTTCTTTGGAGAAGAATATGGAATATGTTTTAACTACTCACGGTTTATGACTTCCAATTCAATTGACGGTGTTGTTATATATAATAAAACAACAGGTAGCATACTTGGTGTGGGTAAAATGGAAGATAATATCGCAATATCATTATATGGTGTGGGTTTAGCACAAAGAAAAATTCTGAGTGAAAGTATACTACTTTATGCTAGCGGCGTTTTGGGGCTTGCAACATATTTTGATGACGGGAAATTATTAAATATACCAGTAGAAATTGATGGTTCAGGATTTGCCCTTTCAGGTTTAGTAGGTCTTGATTTCAAACTAGGCCCAGACTGGGCATTCGGTTTAGATATTTCATACCTATTAGGCACTGTATCTAATTTCAAAGTTAATGGCAAAAGCGTAAATCTTGGAAAAGAAAGTTTAAACAGATTTGACTTCAACATTGGTTTAAAATATTTCTTTTACTAACTCATAAAAAAGAAAGGGTAAAACAATGAAAAAGTATTTGTTAATAATAATCTCGATGTTATTGCTTTTACAGGTTCACACAATGAGTCAAGAAACAAAAAATGAACAACAGATTGAGAAAAAGAAAGAAAAAGTCCAGCGCATTATTCTAAATGATGGTTCTGAACTCGTCGGATTTATCGAATATGATCATGGAGATTCGGTCCGTTTTAACACATTTTCAGGTTTAACTATAACAATACCTAAAAATCAAATCTCAAGTATTGATAAACTTGCGGGTGAAATTATAAATGGAGAATATTATCGAATGGATCCCAATAATACGCGTTTATTCTTTGCACCAACTGCGCGCACAATACGATCGGGACATGGTTACTTTTCTGCTTACGAAATATTCTTCCCGATGCTTGCATTCGGTATAGCTGATGTCGTATCAATTGCAGGTGGAATGTCGCTTTTTCCAGGGGCACCGCTTCAAATCTTTTATGTAGCCCCAAAAATTACACCAATACATACCGATGACCTCGATATAGCTGGGGGCGTATTATACCTAAATTCAACCTTAGGCGGATTTGAGGGATTAGGTATAGTTTATGGTGTTGGCACGTATGGAAATGAAAAAGCAGCATTTACTGGTGGACTTGGGTGGGGATTTTCACGCGGCGAGCTGACAAATAAACCGATATTGCTTTTAGGTGGTGAATTGAGACTATCCAACAGCCTGAAATTAATTTCAGAAAATTGGATACCACCAGATGCCGATATACAATTTATTTCATTTGGGCTTCGATTTTTCGGCGACAAAGTAGCGGGTGATTTTGGGTTAATACATCCATTAGGTTCCCGTATTGAAAATTTTCCATTTATACCATGGATCGGCTTTGCATACAATTTTTAAGATAAATTACTCAATAAAAATAATATTGAAGGATAAAAAGCTATGAAATACATACTCACATTTTTTTGTCTTACTTTTTTCTACAACCTGGCATTCTGTCAATCTGAACAAGTCGAAACTTCCTCTTTGCATATAAGAGTTGGCGGAGGATTGACTTTCCCATCAGGTGGATGGAATAGTGAAGTAGATATGGGATATTCTGCCGGAGCAGAATTTTCTTTTGGCCGAAACGATGATCTTCTTTCACTTGTACTAATTATTTCCTATCATTCTTTACCATTAAATATCCCTGAACATCTAAGCAGAGACTTAATCGCTACTAACTGGGATCTGGTTTATATGATGGCAAGCCTCAAGATAGGGACCAAGATAAGTACTGGTGCCAAACTTTATGCATTCCCGATGCTGGGCTTGCTCATTGAGCAATCCCCTGATATCACAATGGGATCCTTAAAGCTTAATGGAGTAAACTCAACTTGGTTTGCTTTTGGTTTCGGATTGGGATTTAGCGTCCCTGATCTAGATAAAGACTCAAGACAAAAGCTCGACTTCGGTTTCAGATTTATTCTCAGTGGACCAAACTATCAGGCTACTAATGCACCTACCGGAATAATGCAGTTACAGATAGCGTTCATCTTCTTGTAAATGGCACTATATGTCAGTATCACAAAGAATGCTTGTTTTTGATTCTACTTGGATTAGTGCCTCGGTTTTAGTATTCGAATTTCATAAATATCAACATATACAATAAACTAATAACAAATTATGGAGGATGTTATGTTTAAGATTCGCAAAATGTTTTACATTCTATGGATACCTATTATATGTATCGGAGCAATAGGATGTGGTCCACGGCAATTTACTGTTTTACCCGAAATGAAACCTACTGGGTTCACTGTTGTTGAAAAATTTGGGACTTTAGGTTATATCCCAATAGTTGATGGGCGGAGTGAAATTGACCAAGAGGGTCAAGAACCAGGTGCCTGTGCAATGGGTGAAGCTGGTATAATAGTTCTTGGTGACAAAAATTATAAGATACCGCTATTACCAGAGATTGATAAACATTTGAAGAAGGCATTTTACAATTCAGCCCTATTTACACAAATCATTGAGAGAACACCTGCTGACGAAAATTATTTATTTAAAAGTAGTTTAAATCAATTTCATGTTGTATTAAATGAACAAAAAACACAGCAGACTCAAGCGTGTGTTGGTGGAATTCTGGGTGCAGTTATTGCCTCCAGCGTTGATGTTGAAGCCACAACGGATATCCAACTTACCGGAATTTTTCTTAAAGGAAACGAAGAAGTCTGGAGAAAAAGTGTGTCCAAACATGTCCTTAAAGTTGACGATTATAGTAATACAACAAAAAATTTAGAAAATAGTATGGGCGAAGCGATCGGTGAATGCTCGAAAGAGATTATTACTCAATTGGCAATATATTTATCTGAACATAAATAAATTATTATTCTTAGATGGAGTTAAGAAAATGATAGCGAAAGAATTTACTGTATTTTCCTCAAAAATGTCATCGTTCCCAATCATCATAACAACATATCTTGTTGTAACGATTCTGGGATGGTCAACCCTCATTGGGCAGGAAAAAATTAGCTTTAATAATTCACAAGCAAAGGACACATCCATATCTCAAATTCCCGATACAAACAAACAGAAAATTATTTTCAAAAAAAGCATAAACGATAACAGCGAAAAAATCGAATTATTGTCATCACAGCAATTTAGGTATCGTGGCGAGATGCATCCAGTTGGCGATGATGGTTTTAATCTCAAAAAGGTGATGAGTCTAAACCCAAAGGCAGTAGAGATGGTTGAGAACGCTTACAGTAAAAGGAGTACAGGAACAATTCTAATGATTGTTGGCGGTATTACAGTTGTTGCCGGATACATTCTCCCAACAACTTGGGTAAAGTTAGATGAAAATGAAAAGGGCAGCTACATTGAAACATGGTATTGGTTTCCGGGTGTTACTTTGGGAGCGGTCGTAGCAGGAATTGGTTACTCGAACCACACTTCTCTCACGGGCAATATGAAAAAAGCAGTTGATTTCTATAACCAGAGTCTCGTTCAACAAAATGAATAAAATAATTAAATATTTTCTTGTATTGCTGTTATTTACCTTTTCTTGTGATATATCCTTTTGCCAATCTGAGAGAGATGCACCATCTCATCAAGAAATCTATGGAAGTGGTTCAAATGTATTCATAGATTTCTATCAAGAATGGCTCTCCCCTATTAAAGGTGGAAATACTTGTCCAATGTATCCCTCCTGTTCTCAGTATTCAAAAATATTATTTCAAACGCAGCCAATACACGAAGCATACATCGGCACACTTGAACGCGTGTTACGATGTGGTCATGAATTATATCTCTATCCAAAAAGAATGGTTGAAGGCAGATTAAGATGGTATGACCCATCAAAGACAACATTCCCTACCGAATATGAATCATTTAATGGATTAAATACGACAGAGATTTTATTGGAATCTTACATTGCCCAAAATAATAGCAAAATATCAGTCTTAAACGAGAGTACTGACGAACAATTTGCAGAATATCTTGTTTCGCAAAAGGAATACTATCGTGCATCTACTGAGTACATGCGTTTGCACTTTTACGCAACTGATTCATCAAAGAAACTTGAATATCTCCGAAAAATTGGATTATGCTACTATTACGATGCCGATTACGATGGCTATGAACAATTTATAAAGGATAACCGTCAATCTTTCAGCAGTAATCAATTAATAAAAACCGAGATGGAATTATTGCTCGGTAAAATTTACTACTACCAAAAGAAATACCTGAAAGCAATCTCGACATTTGAATGGAGTGGAATCAATATAGAAAATCCATTTTACAATGAATTGCAGTTCTGTATCGGTCTTTCCTATGCACGATTATTCCAATGGGAAAATGTAATAAAGTACTTTGCCAAAGTAGATTCTTTGTCCTATAGAGGTAATATTTCAAAAACACTGTGCGATTCACTCATTACAGTTTACTCTTTACCTACACGCCAACCGTGGCTCGCAGGTACATTCTCTACAATTGTCCCAGGCTCCGGTTACATTTATTCGGGTCGTCCCGCTACCGGAGTTGCTTCCTTTATAGTTAACGGGCTTCTTTTCTGGGCTGGTTATGATGCTGTTAGAAATGAAAGTTATGGACTCGCATCTGCTCTGGGTTTCTTCGGTATGGGATGGTATGTAGGAAATATCAAAGGTTCTGTTAACGCCGCAAATGAATATAATTTTAATAAGCGAAATGAATATTTAGACAAATTATTGAATGATGTAGATTTGGACGGAATACATATGAAATAACTATTAGGAGAATTTAAAATGAGAACTTATGTTCTGTATTTTGCAGTCGCTCTTATCTTAATGATAGTATTTGCTGATTATAAAGCTATTAGCAATGAGCGAGAAAATAATTCATTCCTTCTCGAAACTTCCATTAATGATTGTGAGTTTGATATTTCATTCTTACAACAGAGGGATACCACAAGCAGACGACCACGGGAAGAACCAAAAACTACCACAACACGAGTTCCTAAATCAGAACCTGGGAATAAAGATTATCCGACTACAGCCACCGCGAAAGAAGACGAAAGTTTTCTCTCAAGCTGTATTTCCTTCATTAATTGTATTTCATTAATTGGCGACTTGGCTAGTATTTTTTCTTCAAAATCTTCCCCCAATAATGAACCCACTGTTATGCCCACCGATATTAAACCCGAAGATTATGGAGTATCAGATACCGCATCTCAGCATGATACACCGAAAATAAAAATGGGAACTGATTATAGGTCGCAAATTTTCACTCCTGCCGGCTCAGAATCTTCGCGTGTCGGAAAGGTAACCACAGACAGAGTTTCTGATTTTAAACCAGCGTATCCTTGGGATTTGTACCAAATGAAAAAAGATTCTACAGAACAAATTATAAAAGAAATTCCCAAAGCGGACACATTATTACATCACGAAGTGGAGCTGAAGCCCGAGCCTATGGTGACATCCCAACCGTTGAGAGATACTACAAATTTAGAGATAATAACAAAAAAACCAACGCGGCAATACGAACCTATACGATCGCAAAATGTTTTTAGTTTAGATTGGTCACGATGGTATTTAGGAATTAATACTTCTTATAGTATGCCCTCTGCCTTTGAAGAATCTGAATATAATGGTGGTTTAAATTTATGTGCCTCAGCCGGTGTAATTGTTTATGGCGATTTCGAAATCAATTTATTTACCCATTTCGGTTGGTATGGAGGGGACCCAACACATAATTATATCACAACAACAACATATCAAAATGGTGATGTGGACTCAGTTTTTAAGACTCCTCAGAAAACATCATTACAAACAGAAGCTTATGGTTTTGGAATAAAACACATTGGGGCATTCAGCAGTAGGGGCGATATAGAGTATTTCGGCTGGGGTATAGGTGGAGCAGTTCGGTATATGAAGTTTTCTGAAACTGCCGATATTGTTGAAGAAAAATTTTTCAATGGTAGCATTCAGTCTTTGAATAAATACAAAGCGGCAAAGAGTTTTTGGAAGACAGCGTTCTCTGTCGAGGGAATGCTCTCGTATATCCCTTCCTCCGAATCGTTTTGGTGGGTTGAACTAAATCTTTCGTCATTAATCGTATCGAACAACCCATCAAAAATAGAACCACTATCAATGGACAATCTTGAATATAAGGGATTTTTCAATTTAGGTTTATCAATAAAATTTAAACTTTATGATTTCATCAGATGAGATTGAGATGTAGTAATAATTAGGAGAATTTAAAATGAGAACTTATTTTTATTTTGCCTTTGCGCTTATTTTCTTGATTGTTCTTGCTAACGATAAAGCTGTTTGCGGCGAGCGTGAGAATAATACGTTTCCCATTGAAATTTCTTTTAATGAGACTGGAATTGATATTTTATTTCTCCACCAGAGAGACACGACTAAAAGAACGCGAAGGGAAGAACCAAAGACAACACGTGTACCCAAAAACGAACCTACTACCAGAACTACTTCTACCGAATCTGCTGATGAAGATGACTCAATCTTAGGGTCATGTTTTTCAGGATGCCTTTCGAGCATTATTACAAATTTATTTTCAAGCAGCGAAGATTCTGAGGAACCAACTATTGCCAAGAGGGAGGAAGAATCAAGAGAAAAAATTAAAAGAGAAATCCCCAAATCGGACACATCATACTATCGCGATGTAGAGCTGAAACCCTTACCAAGGGTAACGTTAGAGTCGTTAAGAGATACTACAAAAACAGAGTTTCAAAAAGAAGAGCAAACACGAGATACATTAACCGCTCAACCTATAAATATAACTCCCCCGCAAAATATATATGTTGAACCAGTCCCAAAGGTTAAAGCGGACGCACCAACCCAAAATTATTACGAACCAAACTATATTGAAGATAAGTCAGGAAATTCGCTTTGGTATCTGGGATTCTCATTTGGAGCCGGAACAACATTCTCAAGCGAAAACCATGAATATGAGACTGGATTACTGCCAAGAATTTATGGAGGTATATTTATTCAACACAGATTTCAAATCTTAGGATTTGCTGAATACGGCTGGTACGACGGCAAACCTAAACTCGATTATGTTACAACTACAAATTTAAGTTCGGGTGATGAAGAAGTAGTTAAGGAAATTCCTCAA
This sequence comes from Bacteroidota bacterium, assembly GCA_030017895.1. Taxonomy (NCBI): domain Bacteria; kingdom Pseudomonadati; phylum Bacteroidota; species Bacteroidota bacterium. The sequence goes on from JASEGV010000077.1 coordinate 12,504, forward strand.
AAATCATGGCTTCGGTTTTTTTCATTCGGTATCGGAACTCGCTATGTAACTATCTTAAATCCGAACAGTGACGAAGGTTTCTATTGTCTTGGTATTGGTGGTGAAATTCGTTATATGAGTTTTTTCGAGAAAGCTGAATTACTTCGCGAAGAATATCTCAACGATATACACCAAAAAAGCTTCAAGCATACCGTTTCTCAAAATTTCAACAAACCTACATGGGCAGTTAACGTATCGTATATCTATTTACCGTCTTATTTACCGAGTTGGATGTTCGATTTAACAATTTGTTATAACGGAATACACAAAAAGCCGACAGAAAATTTGCCATTATCCACGGAGTGGGATGGTTTGGCGCGTCAACTTATTTTTTCCATTGGAGTTAAGATAAATATTTATGAAATAGAATAAAAGTTTATTAACGAAATAAGGAATATTTAAATGAAAACGCGAAAAATCTTACAAATTACTATTTTCATTCTTGTATTGTGTTGTGTGCAATTTTTATTAAGGGCAGTTCCAAAAATTCAAATATAAGTTTAGTGTTATAGATTTTAT
>JASEGV010000078.1 GCA_030017895.1 Bacteroidota bacterium
CAACAATAATGAGCGTTATGAGTGAAGTAGGACCTGATGGTTTCAAGAAATTTCCAACTGCAAAACATTTTACATCTTGGCTACGTTTGGCTCCGAACAATAAAATAAGCGGTGGGAAACTGTTGAGCAGTAAAACACCTAAAGGAAGTAATCGACTTAAAATTGCTTTACGCAATGCAGCCAATGCTATTGGTAATTTAAAAGACACACATCTGTCTGATTTTTTCAGAAGAATTGCCTTCAGGAAAGGACGAACAGCAGCAGTAAGTGCCACGGCAAGAAAACTAGCGGTTATTATTTGGAAAATGATTGTGAACAAAATTCAATACCAGCCACCTACAGAATATCTGTTTCTTGATCAAAAAAGAAAACTGAAATTAGTGGCAAGAATTAAAAAACAAATTGCTAAATTTAAACTGACTAATGAAGAACTTGCAATCGCTTAAACTTGGAACGTTTTACGTTCCTTGATTTACGATACTATGTTTTGTACGTTAGTCAGAATGCCTCGTCAACAACTGGAGATACCTACGGAGTGTACGGAGAAGCAAGCAGCACCAGCGGTAGAGGCGTGTACGGCAAGGCATCTGCAACAAGTGGGGTCAACTCTGGCGTGTATGGATGGAGTGAAAGCTCGAACGGGACAGGAGTCTACGGAGCTGCAGTATCTCTCACTGGGACGACCTGGGGTGTCTCAGGATACAGTATTGCTCCCTTTGGTGGTGGCGTGCGTGGCTATAGCGGCAGCCGCGACGGCGTAGTCGGGCAAGGTCAACGCTGGGGCGTGTATGGACTCCATAACGTTGGCACCGCCTGGGGCTACCTCGCAGGTAGCACCACCGGTGTGTATGGCAATGCAGGTGGCGTCGGGTCCAACCGCGCTGGAATCTTCGACGGGAATGTTGACGTGAATGGCATACTGTCCAAAAGCGCCGGCTCATTCAAGATTGATCATCCGTTGGATCCCGGAAATAAATATCTGTATCACAGCTTCGTGGAATCGCCCGATATGATGAACGTGTACAACGGCAATATAACACTTGATGCCAACGGTGAGGCATTGGTCGAACTGCCGGCGTATTTTGAGGCACTCAACAGCGATTATCGCTATCAGCTCACTGCAATCGGCGCACCCGGTCCTAATCTTTATATCGCTCAGAAAATCTCTGGGAATCGTTTCAAGATTGCCGGTGGTCAGCCTGGAATGGAAGTCTCATGGCAGGCGACTGGCATACGGCAGGATCCGTTTGCCGAGAAGCATCGGATTCAGGTCGAGGTAGAGAAAACCGGCGTAGAACGAGGGAAGTACATCCATCCAAAGGAATATGGAGTCTCAGAGACCATGGGGATGGATTACGAGAAGATACGTGAAGTTGAAATAGAGCAGGTAAAAATGAAAGCGATAGCTGAGAAACGGCGGAAGGCAGAAGAAGAACAGCGGTTGAATCCCATCGAAAGAATGAGGTGATAACATGAGTACAAAATATTCTTTTAAAAATATACAGCGAGCAGTTATATTCCAACTGCTTTGCGTGATAGTTGTAATAAATAATGCTATTTCTCAGAACAGCCAAGTCGTTTGGTCGTCATTCAATATGGGATATGCAAATTCTACTCAATCGAACACGATGGTAAAATCGGTGGTCGGACAAAATTTTGTTGGTACATCCCAACAATCAAATACTCAAGTAATCAGCGGTTTCCTGGCGGATACTTTGTTCAGAAGTATATCTGTCGGTGTGAAAGAGCAAAAAGAGCTTCCAACCGAATATTCGTTATCACAGAATTATCCCAATCCGTTTAATCCAACAACAACTATTCGGTATGATTTACCGACTGCATCTCATGTTGTTCTGAAAGTCTATAATGTACTTGGACAGGAAGTTGCAACATTGATCAACGAACAAAAAACTGTTGGCAAACACAGTTTCGAATTTCGCGCTTCGGATTTCGAACTTTCGAGCGGCGTATACTTTTACAGATTAGTTGCTGGTGAATTTGTTTCTGTTAAGAAATTTATATTGGTGAGGTAGAAAAGCGAAATGAAATTTTTCGATTTTATTTTCATATCAATTATCTTGATAACTCTGATGGAATGTTGTTCTACGATAGACCAATCTCAAAAACAAAGATCTACGCAAGCAACGAAATACAACATTGTAATTGGAACAGGAGGCGGTTTCACAGGCATGTATAACGGTTACTATATTGATACTATTGGTAATTTTAATAGTTGGGAAGGCAAGGTATTTACGGATACAAATTTAAAATATATTACCACACTGAGTCGTGAGCAACTCGATAAAATATCTGAGTTAGTATTAAATAATGTTGTACTGGGTACTAATTATAAAAATTCAGGCAATATATCTTCGTTTATTCAATTGAGCTACAATAACTTTAAACATTCAGTTTCATGGTCGGGATTCGAGCCAGACGAAAGTGTGCCCCCTAATATTGGAGTGTTCCATTCGCAGTTGAGAAAAATTATTAATGATACTATAAACAAACATTCAAATTAAAGGAGGATGTTATGAAATCTTATTACAAATTATTTCTGATTATGGTGATTCCATTTCTAGGTTTTATTAATTCAAATCCGGGAATTAAATCGTCAAACCTTACCGTAAAGTTTTATTATCATAATACGGAGAACGGTTTAAGAGCATTAGAATCAAAGGTTGGTCATAAAGTTCAAATCGAGTGGAGCGAAAATAACTCTACGCCGACATTTGTTTCGGGAAAATTAACCCAAACCGGTTTGTCATACAGTTCTGATAAGACGAATGACGGAATAAGGTTCCTCTCAGAAAACAAAGATTTATTTGGATTGAAAGAACCGGCAAAGGAATTGAATGTCATTTCGAACATCACAGATGAAATTGGGATGACACATATAAAATATCATCAACAGGTAAATGGAGTAAAAATATTTCATGGACAATTAATTGCCCACTTCAATTCTGATGGGTCGGTTGAGAGTGTTAATGGCAGGTATTATCCGACACCGGATATAAATACTATACCATCCATAGATATTCATACTGCCTTACAAATAGCGAAAGATAAATTAGGTTCTTATCAATCTACTGATGAAAAGGGAGAGTTGAACATATACTCTCAAGGACCGAGACTACTTCTGGTGTATGTAGTCAGTCTCCCCTCACACTCAAATCCAATGATGACGGTTTTTATTGATGCGTTAAATGGCGAAGTAATTAAAATCGATGATGGTATTCGTTATGATGGTCCGGTTGTCGGCTCAGGTATAGCATTGGATGGAACTGTAAAAACAGTTCATTCCTATCTGTCTGGTGGTACATATTATATGATTGATGCGTCTTTACCTATGTATGTTCCCCCGATTGATAGCTTTAAGGGAGTGATTGTAACTATTGACGCTAAAAATGACACCGCCGGAAATGGTTATGGTAGTGCTGTATACGTAACAGACCCGAATAACAACAACAATTTCAATGATAATGAGAGATTAAAAGCGGCAGTAAGTGCCCATTTTTTTTCAAGGGAAGTTTATCAATTTTTTAAAACACGTTATAACCGTAACAGCTATAATAACACTGGTGGTTCTCTGAGAAATGTTGTCCATTATCTTGTCAACCTCAACAATGCTTTTTGGAACGGTGTATCTATGTCATATGGCGATGGCGATGGAGTTACTTTCTCAAATCTTGCAGGTGCGTTGGATGTAATTGCACATGAGCTAACACACGGTGTTACACAATACTCAGCTAACCTTGTATACGAATTACAGCCGGGTGCGCTTAACGAAAGTTTCTCCGATGTGTTTGGCGCAATCTGTGATAGCGCCGATTGGTTGATTGGTGAAGATGTGTTTACGCCTGGAATAACTGGTGATGCTCTTAGGAGTATGCAAGACCCACACATGGGGTTATCATCGAACGATCCGAGATGGCAACCAGCTCATATGGATGAATATGTCAACCTTCCCAATGATCCCAATAACGATAACGGAGGTGTGCACATTAACAGTGGCATCCCGAACAAAGCTTTTTATAACGTTGCAACTGCAATCGGACGATCTAAAGCAGGATTGATATGGTACAGAACATTGGCGGTTTATCTTACAAATAATTCACAGTTCATCGATTGTAGAAACGCTTGTCTGAATTCAGCTAAAGATTTATTTGGACAAAGCTCGGTAGAGTATAATGCAGTCGCCAGCGGTTTTAGTGCAGTCGGTATAGGCAGTAGTTCCGGCTCAACCTACGATTTGACTTATGACGATGGTTCTTCCGCGGTAGGTGTTTATGAATCCGCTGCTAATTGGGAATTAGCAGTTAGGTTTACGCCGCCCGTTTCAAATGTAACCATAACAAATGTTAAAGTCGAAATAACCGGCGATAACGCCGGTGGTACCGGACATTTTACTTTGAAGATGTATCGAGCAGATGGCGCCAGCGGTTTACCAGGGACACAAATTATTACTCCTTATTCATATACACCCGCACAAGTCGGCTGGCAATCTTTCGATATTACCGGCGCAAATGTTAATGGTGATTTTTATGTAAGCATACTTTACGACGGAACTAATCAACCGCTCATAGGTGGAGATTTACCGCCTGGAAATCAGAGAGCATATGAGTATAATTCTTCAAGTTGGTCTAAATTAAATTCACCCGATGATTATACACTATTCATGCGTGCAACCGTAACAAGCACAACAGGAGTTGTTGAAATTGATTCAAGAATTCCACCGAAGTTTGAACTTGCACAAAACTATCCAAACCCTTTCAACCCAACAACGAATTTTGGATTTCGGATTCCTGATTTCGGATTTGTTTCTTTGAAGGTGTATGATGTGTTTGGTAAAGAAGTTACGACATTGGTTAATGAGGTAAAACATCCCGGTGAGTATTCAGTCCAGTGGGATGCGAGTAGCATTGCAAGCGGTGTGTACTTATATCGGCTTCAGTGTAACAACTTTACAGAAACGAAAAAACTTTTATTAATGAAATAAAACAAAAAATGTGGTTTTCTACGGTTTCCAAATGAACGTTTATATGCAATCCAAGCGATTTGCTTTTGTGAAATAAAAGTCATAATATTATCATACTATTGTAATAAATCTAACAAACTAAGGAGAGATGTTATGTTTTTTCGTGCAAGGTATAATCAAATTAAGTTTTCCCATCTGCTAATTTCTATAACTATTTTCATCGCTACATTAACTACAGTAGGTTATGGGCAAGCCATTCTCGATTCATCCTACGTTACACCAACCACGGTAAATGTGTCTCCAAGCGGTGCGACTGTAACCGTTGATTTATGGTTAAGAAATTCACCCGACTCGCTTTGGTTTGTATTTGTGTATGTAGGACATCCAGATTCTGCGCAGGCAACCGGCTTTGGCGAATTAATTCAAGGTACGAAACTAAATGGAAAATGGAGGGCAGAACTATATCTTTATCCAAACATTCCAATTGGAACTTATCCTGTCTATACTCAAACCTGGGATGAGTCGTTTGATATAGCGACATTCAATACAGGAAAAACCGTTCAGGTAACTGGCGGTGATAGCGAAGCACCAACTTTAGCAGGCGTAGTAACACTATCGCCCACAAGTTTGGATGTTTCAACTGGTCCGAAATTTGACACAGTATGGGTTCCATTACAAGATAATTTCTCGGGTGTTGCATACGTTGATGTAAAATTTTTAAATTGGAAAAATCAGCAGCTTGCATCAAATTACGCATTGCGGATTTCCGGCGATAGTATGAATGGAGTATGGAAATCAATAGTCCAGATACCACAAAAAGCGAATGGCGAATTGCGCGTTGTTGTGAGTGCTATGGATTACGCTTGGAACTCTGCGGATTTGAATACAGGAAAAACATTGATAGTAACAGGGGGTGATACTACCGCTCCAGTGTTTGTTTCGCCGGCGGTAATTTCTCCATCGACTGTAAATGTCTCGAGCGGCGATCAAGATGTTACTGTAACAGCTACAATGCAGGATTGGTATACCGGGGTGAAGTATGTTTACTTCGATTTTGTTGATAGCTCTTTGGATTATATCGCAGGAAATTCAGCAAGCCTGATTTCCGGTGACAGCTTGAATGGCCAATGGCGCACAGTAATTACAATCCCTCAAGAAACACCGGCTGGAATATTAAAACTAAAAATAAATTCCAATGATAGGGCTGGAAATTATCTCGACACATTAACATCTCACACACTGCAGGTAACAAGAGTGCCTGAAGCTTTGGTTACATTCCAGGTTGATCTCCGCCGATTAGAACGATTGGGACTTTTCTCCCGGGCTGAGAACTACGACCCCTTAGTTGAAATATTTGATGGTGTAAACTCAGGCAGTTATTCCCTTCAGGATTCTAACGATGATAGTATTTGGACTTATCAAAAAGCAATGGTCCCGGGGCAAACGATAAAATATGCCTTCGCTATACAACCTGCTTATGAAAAAATTTATGAATTAGGTGGAAGTACCGGCGGACGCTCACTAAATATCCCGTCTGCCAATCCGATAGTATTACCGGTCGTAACTTTTGATAATTTACCCGTTGAGCCGGTAGACCAAAACTTTGCTGCACGAGTGGTAAATAGTTTTTCAGTTGGAAATCCTTATCCTTATGAATTTAAGAAAGATACAACCGAAACATTTGTAACAATCGATTTTTCCAATCTTGAACGGGCATCTGTTGTCGTGGTTCGCCGTTTTGCGAAACCACCTGGTGGAGCCATTCCTTCAGGAATTACTACCATGGCATCTAATATCTATTGGGCTATCGATAAAGCACCTGCAAGTGTAAACTTTTCAGCTCAAGTCATTTTTGAGTATAATTTATTTGGAGGAGTTTCCGACCCGAATTCACTGCGACTGCTTAGAAGGGAAAGCAGCAGCCAACCATGGACTGTTGCCTCCACAGAAATTAATTTAGACAACAAAACTCTTTCAGCAAATGTCAATAATAATTTTAGCGAGTGGACTATTGGTTCAACCTCGTCTGCGAACACACTTCAACCAGCAGTACCTGGAATGGTTAGCAACCCAAATCCATCTAACGGTGCGACTCAGGTCATCCGCAATCCTGAATTTACTTGGAGTGGGGCATCGGCGACGAGAAGATATGATTTCTATATCTGGAAATCGGCCGACCCAATGCCGTCAACACCTACCGTGAGTGATTTGAAAGAGCCGAGATACCAAAGCTATTCATTATTGTACAACACAACTTATAACTGGAAGGTTGTAGCAAAAAACATTGTCGGCACGACTTCCGGTCCAACATGGTCATTCAGTACGCAAAGTGTTGCTGATTTGATAATCTCTAATATTGATATTCCTCCTTCAGGTTTTTCAGGTAAACAAATTGATATACAATGGACTGCAAAAAATATTGGAAACTCAGTTACAAATCCTGCACGCTGGTACGATGCTGTTTTCCTGTCAGTTGATTCGGTACTCGATACAAGAGAGGATTCGCGATTAGGAGTTTTTGAGAATATGAATCCACTCAACCCAAACGAAAGTTATATTAACCGTGGGACTGCCACACTTCCTGATGGTATATTTGGACAATATTATATTATTGTTTTTACAGATTATTATACTAATGTACCAGAAATTAACGATACTAATAATATTTCTCGTAAAAGTTTTAATGTGAACCTGACACCACCGCCCGATTTACAAGTTATCTCGATGCAAGCTCCCGATATGGCTTTCTCAGGCCAAAAGATTGATATTACGTACACAGTTAAAAACACAGGAAGTAATTCAACACAAACAGCACGTTGGTACGATGGTATTTTTATTTCTCAGGATTCAATTTTTAATCAGCAAAATTCTACACGCTTATCAACGGTGATGCGTACCGAGGTACTATTACCAGATTCAATTTATTCTCCAGCGTTGAAAATAACACTTCCCGATGGTATCTCAGGAACTTACTTTCTTTTTGTTTTTACAGATTTTACTAATCTTGTTTTTGAATATACACTCGAGACTAATAATTTACGACAGGCACCTATAGAAATTACACTTGCACCACCACCCGACTTGGTCGTAACATCTGTAACCGGTCCACCAACAGGCAGTTCGGGCAATAAAATTTTAGTTAATTGGACGGTACAAAATCAAGGACCCGGCAGTACTACTGGAAGTTGGAGAGATAGAATTTTCATAAGTGCGGTTACACCCTTCGATTCTAATCTCGCTGTTTTCATTAAGGAATTTTATCAGTATCACGATTTGGCAATTGACTCTGTATATACCGAAAGTCAAGAGGCAACATTACCAAACGGAATTTGGGGTGATTATTACATATTCGTTGAGACTGACTGGAAAAATCAGATTTTCGAATATAATTTCGAAGACAACAATATACTTGGCAGCAGCTCTACAACAGCAATCAGTTTAAGTCCGTGGCCCGACCTGTTTGTGTCATCAATTCAAAAACCGGATAGCGCAACTGCTTCCGATCTGATAACCATTGCTTTTCAGGTTACAAATCAAGGCAGCGGAGCTATAACTTCAGGTCAATGGAAAGATAGTCTCTACATTTCTTCAAGTCTCACGTGGAACCCTTCGAAAGCCATTGGTTTCTTAACAGCGGGACATTCAGGAGATTTGGCTTCTTCGTCATCTTATTCAAAAAGTTTATCAGTTAGAATACCACGGAAATTGAGCGGTGGAACATACTACATCTACGCTAAGACAGATGTTGAAAATACAATTTACGAGCATTCGCATGAATCGAATAATATCTCCCGGAGCGGACCAATATTTATTCGTGCTTATCCACCGGTGGATATTTCTGTCGTTTCATTAACCTCATCTGATTCGGGTTACTCAGGACAGCCGTTTAATTTTCAGTACACTGTTCAAAACAAAGAAACGGGAAATACACCGGTCTCAAACTGGATGGATGTCGTTTATTTGTCTTCCGACACGACGTTGATTGGCTACGAAGATATATTTTTAACAAGAATTCCGCGATTCGAACCACTGCTTCCCGGAGCAAGCTATACCCGAAACATTACTGCTAACTTGCCTAATGGAATTTCCGGCAGCTATTACATAATCGTAAAATGCGACAGCGCAAATGATGTGGAAGATGTGAACGTTGCAAACAACACAAAATATTCTGCATCGCAAAAATATATTACACTGTCTCCATCGCCAGACCTTCTGCTAACCACTCTCACAGTCCCATCAAACGGACAAGCGGGGCAGCCAATTAAAATTCATTGGAGTATTAAGAATAACGGGGCGGCTTCTGTCCAAAATGTCGGATGGTACGATGCCGTCTATCTGTCACAAAACTCAATCTTCGATCAATGGGATATCAGCTTAGGAAATATCAGTAAAACTGGTCCTCTCAGCATCAACACAACTTACTATGATACTCTGGAGGTTACTTTACCGATTTCTGTTTCCGGGAATCATTACATCATTGTAAAAACTGATAGTAGAAACGAAATATATGAACACGGCGCTGAAAATAATAATATCCAATCATCACTAATATCGATTACACTTCCACCACCTGCTGATTTAATCGTTACAAATATATTTACTCCGACCGATGCGATTGCCGGCAAAGATGTTACAATTACCTGGACGATCAAGAACCAAGGTGCCAATCCGGCGAGCGGTAGAATGAGTGAAGCCGTCTATTTTTCAACCGACACTACATGGAATATAGATGACCCGCTGCTTGGTATCGTTACTCGCGATATTAATTTAACTCCCGGTGCATATTCAACTGCATCGCTTAGAGCAAATACTGGCAAACTCGTACTGACCGATTCTTTAGGCGAGATTACAGGCGGTATCCCCGGTCTGTTGACCGGCGACTATCATGTTTTAGTGAAAACAAACTTTAAAAACAATATACGTGAGAGCGATCTGACAAATAATAAGAAAGCTTCGTCCAATAAAATGAATGTAGATGTGCTTAATCTGCCGCTCAGTGTTCTTGTTACAGATACAATTTATCGGCAAGATTATAACTACTACCGAGTAAATGTTCCTGCTAATATGGATTTAAGGATAACGGCTACCGGTCAGTCAAACGTTCCAACAACAGATGTATATGTCGCTTATGGTAGTATCCCCACAACAAGCAATTACGATTTTCGCACTTTAGACCCAATACCAGTAAACCGTGAGGTTTTTATTCCTTCAACTCAAGCTGGAAATTATTTCATAACGCTTCGTTCAAATAATTACGCTTTTGATGAAATATATACAATAATCGCAGAGACGCTTTCTTTCTCACTAACTTCTATCAATCCTAATAAAGGAGGAATGGGTGGACGTGTAACTACGACTATTCACGGTGCTGGATTCCGTGATTCGACAAAGATTTTCCTCTACAAATCAGGGAATAAAATCATTGATGGCACAGTCCGTAAATTTAACAGCACGATGGATATCATAGTTAGATGGAATCTTGAGAATGTTCCGCTTGGAACTTATGACGTTGTCGCTAAGAATTTGGACGGCTCAACAGTAATGATACCTGATGGATTTCAAGTTGAGCCAGCAAGGGAGATGATTGTGAGCATAGGACAAAGCACACCAAACCTTTTATTGTTCGGCCGCCGGGAATCATATACATTCAGATTTACAAACACCTCAAACGTTGACGTCCCTTACATGTTTGCACTTATTGCCGTTCCGTTGGGGACAGATGTGCAAATATCTGCTTCTTCACGATTTATAAGTAGAGGCAACGTTATTCCTGATTCATTAAAACAAGCTGAAGGAAATTATGATGATTTTGTAAATTCGGAAACCGCCCGGTATATCCCGCTTATAGTTCGCGACCTGACTCCAAGTGAAGCGGTCGATTGTAGAATTACTTTCCGGAATATGTTATTCTCTGCAGGAATGGATTTCCCTATGTCAGTCGGTGTACGAGCATTTGCCAAAGATGCTTATCTTACACATCAACTGTCGATGATCGAATCGTTCAGACAAAAAGTTCTTGAGAATCAATCATCATTTTCTCCCGAAGTAATAGCGCGTGCTTACGATACACAAAGCTTCGCACGATTCATGCTGGATGGTTACGTAGTGCTCGGTCTGTTGGATCAATCTGATTTACCTCCATCCTTTAAATCCGGCAGCTTTATCAGAAGCGCAGATTATTCGGTTTTATTTTCAGGAACCAGTCAGCGGATTAAACCAACCCAAAATTATATTAATCAGGTTACTTCAAAATGTGATGATTTCTTTTCAAAGTTGGGTTGCGTTGCTGCCGTTTTGGATTGTTTTATTCCTATTCCACCAATTCCACCACCGTTTAATTTTATCATGTGCGGTTTTGGAATAGGAGCAAGTTGTGGACCCTGGGACGCGGGAGCCGCAGGATGTATCGGCGTTGCTTCTGGCCTTACTTGCCTTGCAAAGGAATTGATATGTAAACGGCTTGTTGGTTCACTCGATCCAAACGATATAATCGGACCCGAAGGTTACGGCGACCGCCGATGGGTCGCAGTCACTCAAACTTTACCGTATCAAATTCGGTTTGAAAACGATCCACAGAAAGCAACCGCACCGGCACAAAGAGTTTCAATTACTCAACAGTTAGATTCGACTATCGATATACGTTCATTCCGACTTAGTTCAATCGGTTTTGCGAATCAAACTTTCGAAATTCCCGGCAATCCTTCTTACTATAGCACCCGTTTAGATGTCAGAGATTCGTTGGGTATATACGTTGATGTTACTGCAGGAATTAATGTTATGACCGGTCAAATATCTTGGAATTTCAAATCAATCGATCCATCAACCGGAGAGTTGCCAAATAATCCATTAGTGGGCTTGCTTCCAATTAACGATTCAACCGGTCGCGGCAACGGTTTTGTGCGATACACAGTCCGACCAAAACAAACATCACGAACGGGGGATTTAATAACACCAAAAGCGAGAATAATATTCGACCAGAATGATCCGCTTGACACACCACCGATATACAATACTATCGATGCTGTATCGCCGATGAGTAATGTTCGTCCTCTACCTCCAACCACAACATTTACATCTTTCCCACTAACGTGGGGTGGTAAGGACGATTCGTCTGGTTCGAATTTAAAGAGTTATTCCATATATGTTTCTCGGAACGATAGTCCGTATGTTGCATGGTTAGTAAATACAACAGATACGATGGCAATATACACTGGTTCAGCAAATAGCCAGTATAAGTTTTTTACTCTTGCAACAGATTACGCTGGAAATACAGAGCCGACTAAGTTAATCGCAGATGCAACGACACAGATTATCACTTCTGTTGAAGACAAGCTGGTAGAAATACCCAAAGAATTTGCACTTTATCAAAACTATCCGAATCCGTTTAATCCAACAACAACTATTCGGTACGATTTACCGACAGCATCTCGCGTTGTTCTGAAAGTCTATAATGTACTTGGACAGGAAGTTGCTACGTTGTTGAATGAAGAAAAGGAAGCTGGAAAACATCAAGTGCAATTCAACTCGACTAATTTAGCGAGCGGTGTTTATTTCTATCGCTTGGTTACTGGAGATCCTTCGACAAGCTCCCCAAAGGGGCAGGCAGGGCAAGTTTTTGTATCGACAAAGAAATTTTTATTGGTGAAATAGTATTAAACAAATAATAATAAACAACAACAAATAAAAAGGAGTACGTCATGAAAAAACAAACAATAATTTTAG
>JASEGV010000079.1 GCA_030017895.1 Bacteroidota bacterium
ATATGTTACGCTGTTTCTATCTATCATTTTTACCCACTCACTTCCACGATGAGCCGAACTTTAAAATCGAGAAGCTCAGCACTACGACCGTTTTCTTCGGAGACAACAACGTTGGGAAATCCAATATCCTTCACGCTCTCTACACTGTTTTCAAGCGAAAGCGAAAAATAAACAGAGATACTGTGCCGTTCAAACTCACAGAGCCGCAAAACTTTTATGAAGGTGTGGTGGAGAACTTCAACAACAACTTCTTCGGAAATATCCCAACAGAAATAACCTTTGAGGTTGAGTTCACACTCGACGTTGCAGAAGTGTGTCTAGAAAAACCACTACTTCAAAAATTAACTAAGAAAACAGAAACTAAACATAAATTGGTTTTTGCTGGAAATATTATTCCAGTCGATTCGACTGTGAATTTGGCTGAGATAATGTTAAGGAGCGTGGAGCTTGACTCGCAATCAGTTTACACATACGACCGCAAAGCGAACGTATATAGTTATTTCCCAACTCTTGACAAGCTACGCAGGGACCAGTCCAACCTGGCTAAATCTTTTTCCCATCTCGTCGAGCCATTTAACGACTGTGTCGCGCTCATTGAGAGTGCGAGGGATATGCATCCCACCGATTTCTCTCTTGAGCCAGTTCAGGAGATAGACCAAACGAACTTCAAGCGATTTCTTCATTCTCTGTACCTTAGCGAGGACAGCCATCGATTGTATGAGCAGATCAACAGCGTGTTTAACAGAGAACCTTTTAGCTTCGGCGCTATCTCATTTGCGAGCGTAAACGGCAAGCTCGAAGTAATGGTGAAGGAGAACGACCTCCGGTTGCCGATCAAGCATGTTGGATCAGGTGTTCTTCAAACACTTTACATAATTGCTATGGTGATTCACAGTAAGAGTAAGATTGTTTGTATTGAAGAATTGGAACAAAATCTTGCACCCCCAAGACAATACCCAACGCTAGCGAAACTACAATCAATGCTTGGTGACAATAAAGTAGGATCTTTGCGCCAACTTATTGTTTCTTCTCACTCGAGTGTCTATGCTAAACCCAAACTTGGGACCATTTATCTGCTTGAAAAAGAGAATGCCCAAACAAAAATAAAAGAGGTATTGGAGAAAAAGTTCAAGGAGGGAATGAAGAAGCATTTGATTGACAGTGCCTTGCCACCAGATACCTACTCCCCCGAAGAATATCAAAAAAATTTTGAACAGCTCAAAAAGCTAGAACACGACAGGTTACAGTCTTAAACTCGTAGCCTTCATGTAACAATCTCACAAGATGTTCTCCTGCGTAGAGTTAGGGATGCGGAAGGGCCGCCCAGGCTCGTCAGGCGGGGGAATGCTCAAAATTATCATCATAAATACAAATGCTCACTGATCCAAATCTCAAATTAAAAGTCGACGCTCTCTGGGACCGCTTCTGGTCCGGCGGTATCGCCAAACCTCTCACTGCCATCAAGTCCGTCTCGACTGACGTCGAGACGAGACTGCGCGCTTATATATGGAAAAGTTGTGCGTGCAGCAGATGTCCTACTGTAAAGCGGAATTATTGGGAGGAAATATTTTGCAAATGCTTTTATTTGCTTCTCCACTCCTATTTTCCTAAATTTCAATTAGCGAAACAAACATCAAAAGGAAAAACAAATGACAGGAATACAATTTATCGTAGATAAAACCGGAGTTCTTATTGATTTAAAAAAGCATGAAGCCCTGTGGGAAGATTTTTACGATATCATCTTCGCAAGAACTCGTACCGATGAGCCGCGAGAATCACTGGATGAGGTAAAATCAATATTATGCCAAAAAGGCAAAATACGTGCTTAAATACAGTATCACATTATTAATATTATTAAGCATCGTAATTTCTTTACCAATCGATTTAATCTCTCAAGCCAAAGTTTCCAGCGCCTTCAAAATTGCACGACTTAAATTCAGCGGTGGTGGCGACTGGTACAACGATCCGGGCGGAGATGTAAACTTACTGAAATTCGTTAAGCTGAATACTTTGATTGATACCGAACCGGTTTATGAGTTCGTAGAAATTTCCAGCGATAAGTTTTTCACATATCCTTTCATATTTATGACCGGGCACGGCAACGTAGTATTCTCTGATTACGAAGCAAAACGGCTTCGCACTTATCTCGAAAACGGCGGCTTCATATATGTGGATGATGACTATGGATTAGATAAAGCATTCCGGCGCGAAATAAAAAAAGTTTTTCCTGAAAAAGATTTGATTGAGCTCCCCTACTCGTTCGGCTTGTATAATTGCCACTACAATTTCCCGAACGGTCCACCCAAAACTCACGAGCACGACGGTAAACAGCCACAGGGTTTCGGAATTTTCCATAACAATCGGTTGGTGTTATATTATACTTATGAATCAAACCCAAGCGACGGTTGGAACGATCCCGATGTTCACAACACTCCACCCGATAAACGCGAAGAAGCTCTGCGTTTTGGAACAAACATAATTGTGTGGGCGTTAAGTCATTAGAAAATTTAATTTTAGAAAGGTCGAATAATGCAAAAATATAGTTTTTCAGTAGTTATCGAAAAAGATAGCGATGGATATTACGCGATGTGTCCTGATTTGCAAGGATGTTATACTCAAGGTGATACATACGAAGAAGTGCTTGCAAATATTAGGGATGCAATACGCCTGCATGTTGCAGATCGCATCTCAAATGGTGAACTTTTACCCTTAAAAGAAATGGTAAGTTTAACTACACTTGAGGTTCAAGTGTGAGTGAACGTTTGCCGAGGGTAACTGCATCAGAAGTAATTCGAGTTCTGGAAAAATCAGGTTTCTCGTTTGTTCGACAAAGCGGAAGTCATAAAATTTATAAAAATATAAAAGGTAATCGAGTTACAGTTCCATTTCATTCAGGCAAGATATTACATCCCAAAGTCCTTAAAAGTATTTTATTTGATGCCGAAATGTCTGTTAATCAATTTGTTGTATTAATTTAAATTACAATTTATTGAATTGCTAACCTCACAAAACATATCGCCACGCTACGAAGATATCAAACAACGCCTTCACAAAGTCAGGCGGAAGCAAAACTCTATAGACCTCATTACGGGTATCATAATATCGGCTTCAATTTTTCTTTTTGCATCTTTATTCTCAATTGTATTAGACCGCATCTTTGGTTTCGGAATAACAGGAAGAACAATACTTTTCTTCTTCACGCTATTATCTACATTCGTCGCATCATCGTGGTTCGCCGGAAGACCACTCCTCCGAAAACTCAATATATTAAAAAACGCGAACGATTCGGAAATTGCAATCAGGGTCGGCAGCCAATTCCCAAATATCCACGACCGTCTGCTGAACGCTTTACAAGTTTATGAATCGAAAGCTCAGGAAAAAATCTTATACTCAATCGATCTAATCGACGCTTCGTTTATTGATTTATATGATGCTATTAAAAGCATTGATTTTATTCAAGCAGTTGATAACAAACGATTAAAAAAAATAAGAAATATTTTTTTCTACACTGTGGGTATTTTTCTGTTGGCTATTTTGATTTCACCAAAAGGATTTATATGGTCGGCATTTCGTATCTACCAATTCAACCAACAGTTTTCAGTTATTCCGAAACTTTTTTTCATAGTTGAACCCGGAGATGCTGAAGCACTTCGCGGTGCGACAGTCGATTTCACTATTCACCCCGTCGGAAGTTCTGTCAGTACGATTACTTTTCAAGCACGCGAGGAGGGCGTAACAAAGTTTGAAAAAATAACGCTTAAAATTTCGGACGAAGGAATTTTTAAGTTCTCAATTCCAAACATAAAATCTACAACTCATTATTATGTATCATTTGGGAATTCACGGAGTCCGGAATATAGAATTTTAGTCCTCGACCGTCCAATAATCCGTGTGCTGCAATTGAATTTAACTTACCCGTCTTACTCTCGAATCCCACCCAAAACACTCGAAGAAAATGTCGGCGATGTTACTGCTTTGCCTGGAACGAAAATTAATTTCAATATTTTATCAAGCAAAAACTTATCGTCGGCAGAACTACATTTTAACGATAGCATAATTACTAAATTTTCTATAAACGAAAAAGAAGCTCGAGCCTCTATCACTCTCTTAAAGGATAAATCTTACACAATAAAGCTAAAAGATGAAAAGGGCTTAACGAATATCGCTCCGATCAATTATCAGTTGAAAATTATTCCCGACGAATATCCATCTGTTGCGATAGCTGTGCCGGGGAAAAATGTTGATGTTACCGAAAGCATGCTGCTAAATCTGCTAATCAAAATCAAAGACGACTATGGTTTTTCAAAATTGCAACTTGCTTATCGTCTCGTTCAATCGCGATACGAGAGACCTTCAGAAGAATTTACTCACATCGAAATTCCTCTAACATCAAAAGAACAAATCGCACAGGAGATTTGGCACAACTGGAATTTGGCAGGACTTCAGCTCGTTCCCGAAGATGTTCTCGCATATTATGTTGAAGTTTTCGATAACGATAATGTGAGTGGCCCGAAGGCATCGCGTAGCGAAACTTACTTGGTTCGACTTCCATCTCTCGATGAAATTTTTGCTGATGTTTCAGAGAGCCAGAAGCAGACCATCGAAACGATACAGAATGTAGCGAAAGAAGCTGAAAAGCTGAAGAAAGAGTTTGAAGAACTTCAACGCGACCTGAAAAAGAATCAGCAAAAAGCTGACTGGCAGCAACAGAAAAAAGCCGAGGAACTGACTAAAAAATATGAGGAGATGAAAAAGAAAATCTCAGAAGCTGCACAGAAGATGGAAGAGATGATAGAGAAGATGGATGAGAATAAACTCGTCTCGCAGCAAACTATGGAGAAGTATTTGGAACTTCAAAAGTTGATGGAAGAACTGAAGAATCCCGAACTTCAAGAAGCGATGAAAAAGCTGCAAGAAAAAATGCAACAAATGACACCCGAACAGATGAAACAGGAAATGCAGCAGATGAATTTTTCGGAGGAGCAGTTCAAGAAAAATTTAGAACGGACACTTGAACTTTTGAAACGCATCCACATCGAACAAAAAATTGACGAGTTGATAAAACGCACCGAAGAGTTGATTAACCAGCAACAGCAGTTGAAGGAACAGACATCTAAAACAAATCCCGACGATAAAGAGAAGTTAGAAAATTTAGCCAAGCAACAGAAAGATATACAAGAGAAAATCGACAAGCTTCAGCAGGAGGCGAAAAATTTAAAGGAGAAGATGGAAGAGTTTCCGGAAGATATGCCTCTCGATAAAATGTCGCAAGCCGAACAAAGTTTAGGCGAGAAGCAACTTCAGAAAAAATCGAGCAAAGCTTCTCAGCAAATGATGTCGGGACAAATGAAGCAGGCAAGTCAGACACAGCAAGAGATGGCAGAAGATATGCAGGACTTTTTGACGGAGATGAAAGATGTTCAGCAATCGCTTCAAGAAAAAATGCAGAAAGAAGTTTTAAATAAAATGCGGAAGGCAGTTCAAAACCTTTTAGAAATTTCGAAAGAACAGGAAGAACTGAAACAGGAAACTAAAAATCTCGACCCGAACTCGCAGCGATTCCGCGAGAACGCACAACAACAAATGGATATGTTAGGCGATTTGAACAACGTAGCAAACTCGATGGGCGAAATTTCAAAGAAGTCGTTTTCTATAAGTCCCGAGATGGGCAAAGAAATCGGGAATGCGATGCGGCAAATGGGGCAGGCAATGCAAAGTATGGAACAGAGGAATCCCTTCGGAACTTCGCAGCAGCAGGGCGAAGCAATGGCTTCGATGAACCGTGCCGCGATGATGATGCAGGGCGCCATAAACGCAATGAAGCAAGGCGGCGGGCAAGGAATGGGCATGGCTGGTTTGATGCAGCGGCTCGGTCAAATGTCAGGGATGCAAGCCGGAATCAATGCACAAACGGGACAAGCTATGGGGCAGGGTTTATCGCAACAGCAAATGGCTGAGTACAGACGATTAGGAGGTCAGCAGGGTGCCGTCCAAAAATCCTTAGAACAACTTGCTAATGAAGCGAAAAATATGGGCGAGTTGAGTAAACTTTTAGGCGACTTAGAAAGAGTTGCAAAAGATATGTCGGAAGTTCAAACAGATTTGGAACAAGGAAACGTAAATCCGGAGACGCAAAAGAAACAAGAGCGGATATTATCGCGGTTATTAGATTCACAAAAATCGATGCGCGAGCGTGACTACGAAAAACGCCGCCGTGCTGAAGTTGGTAAAGATTATAAACGTATAAGTCCGAGAGATATTGATTTAACTACTCAAGAAGGAAAGAATAAACTCAGAGAAGAACTGTTAAAAATCCTGGAAGAAAAGTATTCCAAAGATTACGAGGATTTGATTAGGAAATATTTTGAAGCGTTGGAGAAAGAGAAGTTAGAATAAAATATCGAGATATCCAGTCATCAATCTAACTCATAAGTTAAGTAAGTCCACAGGGGGAAAATTAAAACAGAAATTAAATTATAAATGAATGAGTAAAAATGAGAAATATTTTTGTAATTCCCGCCCTAATTCTATTTACAATTTCGGTACTTTATCCTCAATCCGACAGTGTCCGGTATGAATTAAAGCCGGTTGTAGTTACTGCCACACGAATATCAGAAGCGTGGCTTGAAGTTCCGCTCGCCTTGAGTATCGTGGATACAAAAGATTTACAGCAAGTAAGAGGTTACGGACTTGATGAAGCGCTTTCAAGCATTCCCGGCATAATGGTACAATCGCGTTATGGAAATCAGGATGTGCGGCTGACAATTCGCGGTTTCGGTGCCCGCGGTGCCGGCGAAAGGTCAAATGCCGGAACATCACGCGGAATTCGAGTTCTGATGGATGGAATTCCTGAAACCGAACCAGATGGCAGAACATCTTTTGATTTAATCGAAATTTCATCTGCAGAAAGAATTGAAGTAATACGTTCCAATACATCAGCTTTATGGGGGAATGCGTCCGGCGGTGTGGTCAATTTTATTTCTAATACATCATTCGAAAACCCATTCATCAATTTACAATCAACCCTCGGAAGTTTTGGCTACAGGAAAGAGCTTCTTAATTTAGGGACGAATATCGGCAGCGGAAAATTTTTCTTAACATTCAGCAATACTAATTTTGACGGTTGGAGAGAACACTCGGCAAGTACTCGTGCTTTGTTGCACACTGGACTCCTCTCCTCTATCGGTCAAAATTCTACTCTGGGGATTTATCTGACCGCTGCGAGCAACTTTTTTAGAATACCTGGACCTCTAACACAAACACAGTTTGATACGAATCCGCAGCAAGCACAAAACGATACATCGAACTACAAACCAACTTATGTTCAGCGGGATGAGAGAAGACATAATCGGTTAGGGCGAGTGGCAATTAAATTATCACACTACATCAACGATCACAGCGGTATTACTGCATCTGTATTTGTAACACCCAAAGTTTTACAACGTTCAGAAAGAAATACTTTCAGAGATTTCAATCGTTATCATATCGGCGGAAATATTGTTTATAGAAATTCGTTTATAATAAATCCGGATTTAAAAAATACATTGCTTCTTGGATTGGACGAAGCATATCAGGATGGCTCGATATTATTTTATAATCTTGTGAACGGTCAACGTGGTACAACTTTGAGTACTAACAAACGCGAAGGGGCAAATAATTTTGGAATTTTTGCACAAGACGAATTTTTTGTTGGAAATCATATAAGTTTAATTCTTGGCGCGCGTTACGACGATATCACTTATTATAGTGATAACAATATCAAACCACATCTTAACGCCTCCAGATCATTTAAACAACTTACGCCTAAAGCGGCAGTAACTTATCTTTTTAATCCGGCTCATAGCATATATGCAAATTTTGGGGGCGGAGTTGAAGTGCCCGCGGGAAACGAAGTCGATCCTCCAAGCACAACAGGAGAGGATACTGTTACATCTCTTAATCCATTATTAGAACCAATTAGATCTGCCACTTTCGAAATCGGGACAAAACAAATTCTGACATTCGGAGAATCCCCGATTTTGAAATCTCTCATCTACGATTTGTCTGTTTATTTAATTGAAATCAAAAATGATCTCATTCCATATAGAGATGGACGATTTTACTTTACTGCAGGAAAAACGAAGAGGATTGGTGCTGAATTGGGTTTTACCCTGATCTCTGATTATGGTTTTACTTTAAAAACTGCTTTTACTTATTCTCAGAATAAATATGTTGAGTATGTGATTGATTCGGTTCATTATACAAAGCCAGGAAAATTTAGAGATCTGAAAGACAATAAAATGGCAGGTGTGCCGGATATTTTTTATAGAACAAATTTAAAATATGCACCAACATTTTTCCGCAATATTTTTTGTGAATTGACTATTCAAGCTGTAGGAGATTATTACGCCGACGACTCAAACACACTTACTGTTCCTGCTTACAATGTAATAAATCTCACAGTCGGATTTGAAGATTTGAAATTAATTTCCGACAAACTTGTGATCCGAGGGTTTGTTGGTATAAATAATTTAACAGATAAAAAATATGCAGCATCGGCATTCATCAATCCCGATGTAGATCGAATATCTAAACAATATCCGATATTTCTTGAACCCGGTTTACCGACGAATTGTGTTGGGTCAATCTCGGTATATTGGAATTTTTAAAGACCTTTTAGGGATGGAAATAAAAAACCCGCTCAAGAAGAGGAGAGCGGGTAAGTAAGGAGTACTTTACGAAACAATTAATTAATTCATGTTAACACCTTATAAAGCTCCAATATTTGTGCCGTTAATATTACGGGGACAAAAACCTCTAAAATAAGAAAAAATGGCAGATTTTATTTATGACACCTATGTGCTTGCTGTAATTATTACCCAACTGTGTTGAAAAAATTTCAAATAAGGAAATAATTTCCGAAACTTAATAGTATTTAAACAAAATATTTTTATCTTTAATCCCAAAATATTAACTCACAAAAAAAATAACAAATCAATATGGAGGAAATAATGTTCCGTTTCACCTTAGCGATTTTACTCTTCTTCATCCCTCTTCTGTTAGTTGCTCGTGGCGAAGAGGAGAGTAAAATTTTCCCTTATCAAATGAATCAAGTTACTTTAGATAATGGTTTAAAAATATTTTCAGTTCCATTTCCAAGTCCGGGAATTGTTGCTTACTACACTGTTGTTCGTGCCGGTTCACGTAACGAAATTGAGCCGGGACTTTCGGGCTTTGCTCACTTCTTCGAACACATGATGTTTCGAGGCACCGAGAAGTACGACAAGGATAAATACAACGACGTCCTGAAAATTATGGGCGCCGATAACAACGCATTCACCACCGACGATTACACCGCTTATCACACTTTGGCAAGCTCTGCCGAACTTGAAACAATTATGGATATTGAATCCGACAGGTTTATGAATCTAAAATATTCAGAAGAAGATTTTAAAACCGAGGCAGGTGCAATTTTAGGTGAGTACAATAAAAACTTCTCCAGTCCCTTTATGACGATATATGAGAAACTTCGTGAGTCCTCCTACGAAAAGCATGCATACAAACACACAACAATGGGCTTCCTCACAGACATTCTCGATATGCCAAATCAGTACAATTACAGTTTAAAATTTTTCGACAGATGGTATCGCCCTGAAAATTGTGCTGTAATCGTAGTAGGCGATTTCGATCAGAATAAATTAGTTGAACTTGCACACAAATATTATGGTAATTGGAAACGGGGCAGCTTCAGTCTGAATGTTCCGATTGATGCAATGCAGAAAAAAGAAAAAGTAGTGAACTTAACATGGAAAGCCAAAACACTTCCTATATTAGCAATGGGGTATCGCGGTCCGGCATTTAGCATAGACGAACTTGAGATGCCGACAATGGATATAATATCTCAAATTGTGTTTTCACAAACTTCCCCCCTATACAATAATTTGGTGATCGAACAACAATTAGTTGAATTTGTTGAAGGCAGTCAGGGTGACTCTCGAGATCCGGGATTGTTCATGATTTTTACACGAATTAAAGATCCCAATAAAATCAATTTAGTTCGGGATGAAATTTATTCCGCTCTCGAAGAAATCAAAAATAAACCTGTAACTGACGAGAAATTATCTACAATCAAATCGTATCTAAAATATAGTTTTGCGATGGGGTTGAATAATGTCGATGCAATAGCCGGCAAACTCAGCCACTACTACCAAATAACTGGGGATCCGGAAAGTATGAATAAAGTTTATGCATTATACGAAAAAATTACGCCTGAGGATATTTTGGTTGTTGCGGAGAAATATTTCACTAAAGAAAACAGAACTGTTGTTACATTAGTCGAGGAGGGTTCAAAATGAAAACTCTCAAAATTTTACTAACAGCATTTTTATTTGCAGGAATAGTTATGACAAATATAAACTGTGCAAAGGGACCAGAGATAACAGAATTATATCAATCCGATTCGCCGCTTATTACATTCAGAGTTGAGTTGAAAGTTGGCTCAATCAACGACCCAAAAGGCAGAGAGGGATTGAATGCTTTAACCTCGCTTACAATCGGGCAAGGCGGTACAAAAGATTTAACTTATCAGGAGGTGCTTGATAAATTGTATCCGTGGGCAGCTTCAATCAATCCGCAAGTTGATAAAGAAGTTAGTGTTTTTATTGGCGAAGTTCACAAAGATAATCTCGATGGTTTCTATCAAATATTCTCCGACCTCCTTCTCAATCCCCGATTTGATGAATCCGACTTCAAGAGAAGTAAAGACCTTTTACTCAACCACTTAAAGAACTCGTTGCGTGGTACTGACGACGAAAACCTTGGCAAACAAGCATTAAATTTTTTCATCTTCGAAAATCACCCCTACAGCGCTACAGAGGTGGGCACAGTCCAAGGATTAGAGTTAATCTCGTTAGATGATGTGAAAGAATACTACAAACGTGTTTACACAAAAGACAATCTCAAGTTTGGGATTGCCGGCGGTTATCCGAAATCGTTATTGGATAAAATTAAGGAAGACTTTGGAAAACTCTCTTCAGGAAAATTGGCAGATATTATTTTAACCGAACCCGCACCAATTCAGAAAATGGAAATACTGTTCGTTGAAAAGCCAGCACGCGGCACGGCAATCTCTATGGGCTTCCCGATTAATTTGACAAGAAAAGATAAAGACTATTACGCACTGATGTTAGCTAACTCGTACTTTGGCGAGCATCGCACATTTAACGGTGTGTTGATGAATCGTTTGCGTGGCGATCGCGGACTGAATTACGGCGATTACTCATATATCGAGCACTGGGTGCAGGATGGCGGGTCGCGTTTTCAATTACCTAATACTCCGCGACGGCAGCAGTATTTCAGTATTTGGATTCGTCCGGTGCAACCCGAAAATACTCATTTTGCAATCCGGAACGCAATGTACGAGCTTAAAAATTTAGTTGAACGAGGACTTACCGAAGAACAGTTCGAGGCAACTCGCAAATTCGTGATCAATTATTCGAAACTCTGGGTTCAGACTTCAAGTCGCCGACTCGGTTATCAGATGGATTCGGAATTTTATGGCAGCAAGTTTTTCATAAATGAAATTGAGAAAGAGTTGAAAGCTCTCAAATTAGCCGATGTGAACAACGCAATAAAGAAATATTTAAATGCCGAAAATATTAAAGTAGCAGTAGTAACCAACGATGCTGCTTCGCTAAAAGAAGCAATATACAACAATGCACTATCGCCAATAAAATACTCTTCCCCCGTTGCTCAGAAGATTTTAGATGAAGATAAAATTATCGAAGTATTTCCGTTGGCAATAAATGTAGAGAAATCGAAAACAGTACCGGTTAGCGAGCTGTTTGAGAAGTAGTTAAGTAGAAAAAACGTAAATGAAAAAGCCGGTTTCAGATGTGGAAATCGGCTTTTTTGTTTGGTTTTGCAATTTTCTATAATATTGCTATCTTATCTACAGGTTAACGTTAACCATTTTTATCTTTACAACTATGAACAACGTGTGTAAGATATTAAAACCTTATCTATACAAAATTCTCAATAGCTCAATTACAGAAGTTGAGTTAACAGAGTTCGTTTATATTTGCCGTTCGATAGTCCAACCGTATCTATTTCATATCCGCTCATCAGTTTCAAATCTTTGCACGCAACAAGGATTAACTATAACCGACCTTGCATACGATTGTATAGCTGATATGTTTTTACGCGATGACCAGAATAAATTTGTTTTAATAGAAAACTTTGTAAATTCGTTAGATGAAAATATTGACCGAATCTCCGATACAAATTTGTTCCTCGCTTTCAAAAGCTTCATAACCTGCATTACCGATGCCCAGCTTGCCCGACTTTTTTCTCAAGCCGATCCATCCGGGGCAAAGATTTATCGTAACCTCAGGGACGTTATTAACAACACAACTTTCTTTAATCTCCGCAGAGATTTGAGAGGATTAGTTGTTGAATCAAACGGATCTGATCCGTGCAACCATCTTATTGAATTTCCTATGGAAGAACTTGAAAGAGAACTAGTGTTAAGTTAAGTATGAAATGACGTAAATATTTATTATCTTTGCCATAAA
>JASEGV010000080.1 GCA_030017895.1 Bacteroidota bacterium
TCTTAAATATACAAAAAAAGTATTCAATAAGTCAATTTTTGGAACCGCCCTTAATTAATACTTACAGTTTCTTTTATGCAATTACATTATTCTCAAGCATTGTTTTATTGATAATGTTGATACCGGTCTTCTTCAGGGAAAGACCCGGTGAAAAAATACTGCCATGGACTAAAGGAAACTCCTCAGAAGTTTCGGCTAAGCTGCAATTGAGTAGCTGGAAAGATATTTTAAAAAGTCTGTATCAAGTGTTCTTCTTGCGTGTAAGTATTATAATGGGTGTGGCAGTTTTTAGTTTTTCGATGGGGAGAGGATTGATAGGAGCATTATTACCTGTGTTTACAGTGCAGGAACTCGGATGGACTGACTCTCATTTTTCACAAATATTTGCAACTGCCAACCTGGTTTCCGGAATTCTCGGTATGTTTGTGGCAGGCGCCTTAATCGACTTTTTTGGAAAAGTTAGGATGATGACTATTTATTTGCTGTTTTTAATTGGACTCGCTTTCGCCATGACTTTTATGAAGAGCTACTGGCATCATGAGACAATGATATATGGTTTTTTTGGAGGTTTCTTTGTTCTCGAGACTTTTATGACCATCGCCGTTTTTGCAACAGCCATGCAGCTTTGCTGGAAGAGAATTTCGGCAACACAATTCACACTTTATATGGCTATCTCAAATTTAGGACATTCGGCGGGCTCGGCATTGCTTGGTCCCCTAAAGTCATATCTGAGCTGGGAGTATGTCATACTGACTTTTGTTGTTTTTGCCTCGGTCATGCTTATATTGATCAGGTACATTCATTTCGATAATCACTTAAAGAAAGTAACAATATTGGAAGCTGAACAACTCGCAATTGATGAGCCGGCAGCTTTGCTAACTCCAGTCAAAATTCCGGTACAGTAATAGAATTTTTGAAACCGATAATAACGATTACAAAAAAAGGAAAAAGAATGAAAAAGGTTTTTATAATTTCAAGTTCAGCAATACTGTTCGCAGTTTGTATTATTTTAGCTCTATCAACGCAAAGTTGCAATGAAGCCCCAAAAGAAGTTACTGAAACAATAGTAAAGGCGGAAGCACCTGAGTATTTTCTTTTACGTCCAGAAGTTGAAAAATCCTATGGTTATTCACACGCTGTAAGAATTAGAGACGACATCAAGATTTCAGGCGCCGTTAGTATGGACGATGCCGGGAACCCAACGGCAAAAGGAGATTTATTGCAACAAATGAAGAATTGTTACTCCGATTTGGACAAGGTGTTGAAACACTATGGTTGCAATTTCGATGATGTAGTCGTTGAAAATGTCTTTACTACCAATATGCCCGAGTTTCTTAAACACTCGGCTTACCGTAACTCAATTTACACAAAGCAATTTCCTACTGGCTCATGGCTTGGAGTGAAAGAATTAGCTTTACCGGAGTTTATGATAGAAATTGAATTGGAGGTGTATAAGGTGATGTGATTGCAAAAAATTAACTTTGACAACATAAATTAATTATGAAAAAAATATTATACATCTTCTTTTTTTGTATGAGTTTGCACAGTACTTTTGCTCAAACTCCCAATCTGGAAACAATCTTACATAAACTGACAGGAGAAAAAAACGACAGCATTCGTTTTTATTTAGCTTTTAGCGTCTTAACTGTTTCTGAAACAAACCCTGTTTTAGACATGCATAATGCTGAAATAATTTTACTGCATGGGCAAAAATATGACGACAAGGTTTGTCAGGTCCTTGGTTTAGGATGTTTAGGATATGATTACAGGGCATTTGGAAATACAGCAAAAAGTTTAGAATATAATTTAAAAGCAAATGAAGTAGCTGAACAATCCAACGATGACAGATTGAAAGCTACTATAAATTTAGGGCTTGCCACTAATTATTTAGACCTTGCAGATTATCCTAAAGCAATAGCATACAATGCGGCTTCATTGGAAAACGCATCACGTGTAGAAGTAAACATTTTTACTATTCTTGCCAACATGAACATGGGAGAAATTTATTTAACCATAAACAAAATGGATTCGGCATTGATATACACGCAGAAGGCATACGAACTCAGTATGAGCACGGGGATTAGAGATTATTTAGGTGGAATATATGGTCAATTAGGCAGCATACAGGCTAAACTTAACAATTCAACGCTCGCTTTAAGTTATTTGAATTTAGCGGTAGAAGAAGGTTATAGAATTGATTCTCCCAAGTACATTAACATTCCTTACACTGCAATTGCGGAATACTATTTTAATGCAAACCAAAAAGATTCTGCCATAATGTATTCCAAAAAAGCAATTTCCGCTGTGCAAAATACAGCATTCGCCACAATGGTTATTAAACCTTCAAAATTGCTTACAGATATTTACAGAAATACCAATATAGACAGCGCGTTTAAATATTCTGAAATGCATAAAATGGCAAACGACAGTTTGTTTAACATCAAATCAATTCAACAAACCCAATTGATGACATTTGAAGAAGATGCCCGTCGGCAGGAATTGGTGGTTGTTCAAGCTAAAGAGGAAGAACAGCGGAAACAAAATATTCAATACGCATTAATTGCCATTAGCATCATTACTTTCATCATCATATATTTAATACTCAGCCGTAGCTTTATCGCCAATACCAAACTTATTACATTTTTCGGCGCAATTGCTTTATTGCTTGTTTTTGAATTTCTTAATTTGTTATTGCATCCGTTTTTAGGAAGGATAACACAACATTCACCTGTCTTTATGCTGTTGGCTTTAGTTTGTATTGCAGCTTTGCTTGTTCCACTGCATCACCGGTTAGAAGATTGGACGACAAAGAAATTGGTGAAAAAAAATAAATCAATCAGATTAGCAAATGCAAAAAAAACGATTGAACGATTGGAAGAAAAAGTTGATAATATATAATCCCAATATTTATGCGATTTTATTTTTGCTAAATATACTTCTCCCGCAATCTCTTGAGGCACAATCTGGCTCAGGAGCAATCCCTTATGGAAATAATAGCAATGCTGGAAAATATATTTCTGTAGATGGTGCAAAAATATATATTGAAATATACGGCGAAGGGGCTCCTCTTGTATTGATCCACGGAAACGGTGGCAATATTGCTTATATGAAACCGCAAATTGAATGCTTCGCTAAGAAGTACAAAGTAATTGTTATGGATTGCAGAGGTAGAGGAAAAAGTGAACTTGGAAAAGACAGCCTTACTTATATCCAAATGACAAAAGATATCGTTGCTATTTTAAATTCATTGCATCTTGATTCAACTTACGTTGTAGGAAGAAGCGATGGTGGCATTATTGCGTTGTTGATGGCAATTTATTATCCGGATAAAGTGAAAAAAGTGGTATCATTTGCGGCAAACCTGACTCCCGATACAACCGCCCTATATCCTTTTTTTTATAATGAAGTTAAAAAAGACAGTAATCAAGCTGACCGTATGATTTCAAAAAAGGATACAAGTCAAAATTGGAAAGTAATACAACAGCGAAATCGCTTAATGGAATTTCAACCGGATATATCAGCAAATGATTTACACAAAATTAAATGTCCGGTTTTAGTGATGTCAACAGACAGAGATATCATTCGTGAAGAACATACTGTTTTTATTTACCAGAATATTGTTGAAGCAAATCTGTGCATCCTAACCGGTGAAAACCATTATGTAACAAAAAACAATCCTGCCCTTTTTAATGCAATTGTAGAAAAGTATTTAGATGAGCCTTTCAAAGGAGAAGAGTCGAGGCAGTGATGAAAAAAATATCACTACTACCAATATGAAAGCAAATAATAAAATACTTGATATGACTCAGTTGGGCATGAAATTTACTGTTCTGAAAAATGGGACTGATACAGACGGGAAGTCATTAGACTTACATTGGGAATTATTTCCCGGATGCAACATGAAAGATCCGTTGGTTCACATCCATCCAAATGCCATCGAAACTTACGAGATATTGGAGGGCGAAATGGAGTTCTTTGTAAAAGACAAATGGTTGCCTGCAAAAAAGGGGGAAAAACTTACAGTCCCAATAGGAGTAACACATGCCTTCAGAAATCCGACAGATAAAATAGTAACTGTTTATAACACTCACCAACCTGCCCTGAAGATGGAAGAGTATTTTGAGGATGTGTGTAAGGTACTTGATAAAGTAACGGGAAACAGGACAAAAGATTTTAAAATGAACTTGAAAGCAAAGTTATATTTGGGGGTATTGATGAGCAATTACCGAAATGACATAATTGCGATAAACCCACCGGATTTTGCCGTTAAGGTTCTTGGATATATAGGAAAGCTAATTGGTGTAAAATATTAATAAACTTTAGCCGAAACGCCCTAAAAGGGTTGCGGCATAATCAACAAATAAAAATCGTAAGAAGTACAATATGGAAAAAGCTGAATTAAAGAGTTTTAGTAATCCTGACGAGGTTGGGCTATCCCCAAAAATTATCTCGGTTTGATGCATCTACACTTTCTTCAGGAATTTATTTCTATCAAATAACGATCTGTTTTAATTAATTTGTTTCATCGTACTCCTTAAAAGCCCATGTGTTTATTTTCCATGGGCTTTTTAATTTTGTACTTAATTATCTCATTCCTAATCCAAACATTACAGAAGCTAGTACCCACAAAATCCATAAACCATAGGCAACTCCAAGTCCGGCACCTAACGATTTATTAGAAATCTTCGAAATTCCAATTCCTAAAATTCCCATCTGCCAGATAGTAAAAATATTAAATTGTGCAAGCAACAAGTGTAATTTATTATTCACATCAAAATCCTGATAAATAAAAAATGCACCGCTCGGGGTGGCAGTCATCGAGTCGAATATGTACATAAAAATAATTGCAACAACCGAACCTAAAAATCCAATCATACTTGTTAGTCCAAACACCTCTAACATTTTGGTGTAAGGTCCTGAAAATTTTAAACCAATTTTTGCAACTAACCAAAATATCAATGTTGCAGCAAAAAAAATGATTGCAGTCATTATAACTGCCGAACCTCCGCCGATAGCAACAAACATTACGGGGCCGCTGTTTCTCATTCCATCAACATATTGGTCGACCTGTTCTTGGGTCATTTTTCCTTGTTCAACAAGCTCATGCATTTTTTCTGATTGCTTATCAAAAATTTGTGAACGCAAAGAATCGTTGAAGTAGAGTGCAACGACAATAAATAATCCCATTAGTATAGAAAGAATCATCGGCACGAGCCACGAACTTGTTTTGACTTTACTTACTGCAACTTCGTCGAAAAGTTCAGAAGGCGAAGCGAAAACATTCGTGATGCGATCCATCAATGATGTGGTTTGGGCTGCGGGTTGTTGAGTTTGTTCAATATGTTCCATTGTTATTCCTTTGTTTTGTTAATTTTCACTGGGAAAACTAATAAACTTATCAAACATTTCCAACACCTTTTTCAAATAGCTTGTTAAATTTGCCGAAAAACCCTATATTTTTGAAAATATAAGGCATACAAAAATGATAAATAAAGTAATACTCCTTCTATTCATCATAACTTCAACATCTTTCGGACAGCAAAAATTTACCGAATTAATAAATTTGCTTAACTCAGAAACCGACAGTCTTCAAAAAGCTGCAATGATTACGAACTACCTTTCGAACAACAAAATTCCAGTCGTTGAAAAGGAGTCTATTTATTTTGTCTATCGAGGGAACGCGAAAATTGCCGCAGCTCCCGGCGAGTTGAACGGATGGAATATCGATAAATCGTTAATGCAAAAAGTCGATGGTACAAATTTGTTTTTTCGTATTGATACGCTTGATGTTGCCGGTCGTGCTGAATATAAAATTTGGGTCGATAGTGTTTGGATGCTCGATCCATTGAATCATCGTAAGGCGCCTGGCGGTTTCGGATTTAATTCGGATGTTTGGATGCCGCAGTATTCTCCACCAACAGAAATCGAATACGACGACGGAATACCTCACGGAAAAATTGATACGATTTGGTTTGAGAGTAAAATTTTAAAGCGCACTCATCCGATTTTAATTTATCAGCCTTTTACAAAGCTGATGAAAAATTTACCAACCGTTTACGTGAACGATGGCGGTGAGTATTTATCCATTGGAAAAATGAACTACGTTTTAGATAATCTGATTGCAAATAATATTATAAAACCTGTAATCGGGGTATTTATCGATCCCCGTACCGACCTAATAAATCCTGAAACAAATATGCGAATGACTGATTATTCAGCGAGCGAAGATTATCTGAAATTTCTTACCGATGAACTTGTTCCTTTTGTAGAAAAAAATTATTCCGTTTCAACTGAAGCGAACGACAGGTTGATATTGGGTGCTTCGATGGGTGGATTGATTTCAACTTTTGCTTCCTACAAACGACCGGATGTTTTTAAAAACAGTGCTGCACAATCGCCTGCTTATGGACAAGCGAATATTTCTGTCATCGAAATGATTGCTGAAGGTAGATTCAAAGACATCAACGTTTACATCGATACCGGAACTTTAAACGATACAAAAATAGTTTCGCGTATCGCTAAAGCTTTATTAATCGAGAGGAAAATTAAACTAAACTACACTGAATATCCTGAAGGGCATAACTGGACGAACTGGCAAGCACGATTCGATGATGTACTAAAATATTTTTTTGGAAAGGAAATTAAAAAATGAAAAAACATATCATCCTATTTATTCTGTTGTTGACTCACATCGTCAACGGTGGCGAAATTCCATTAGTCGAACAAATTGCAATCGAAGTTAAAAAGATGTCGAGAGAATTTAGCTTTACGAATAAAGAATCGGCTTTTTATTACGGCGAAACTAACGATAGAAATAAATCGAGCTGGCAAGGGCTTAATGTAATGGCTCGCGAATTTTTAGAAGATTATTTGATAATCGCCTGTGATTTACAAATGGATAAAAAAAATACTGCTTCGACGCTTGTTTACCCTCACCAACTATTTAGAAAATATAAAAACGGCGCTTCCGAAATGGTTACTTTGTTGGACAGTGTGCCGGTGTTATTAATCGACGTAAACTTGCCGAATGCCTCTTTGGTAAATATATTCCCGCTCCTTTCCGATTTTAAAAGGCAAACTGATTACGAAATTGATTTTGTTGATAACGTTCTTTTGATCGCTCGTAAAAATCACTTGAAGCGAACTGTGAAAGAAGACTATCCGGTTTGGTTAGGAATTACTTTGAACACTCAACTAAATCGCATTGCTGATGAATATAAAATTGAAAAAGATTATTCGCCGGCGGGTGTGGTAACCAGCGGGCAACAAATTAGTTTCAAATTGGTAATTGGTGTTGGTGATTCTAAAAAAGGAACGATTGAATTATTAAAACACTCGCTTCTGAATTCAGACTTGCTAATTGAGAAAAGAAAAGAGCGAATGGAAAAATTGCTTCGTGAAACACGCATCAAAACTCAAAACGAAAGGTTCGACCGTGCTTTAATGTGGGCAAAAATTTCGATGGATGCTTTGATTATGAATCAGGTAACAAAAGGGATATTCGCAGGGCTTCCGTGGTTTAACAATTATTGGGGGCGCGATTCTTTCATATCGCTTCCGGGTACTTCCCTCGTTACAGGAAATTTTAGAGAAGCCCGTAAAATACTAACTTCGTTTGCTGCGTTTCAGGAAAAAGACAAAACCAACTCGAACTATGGCAGAATTCCAAACATTATAACAACCACACACAAATCGTACAACACTGCCGATGGCACACCTCGCTTTGTTATTGCTGCGCTCGATTACTACAGATATTCCGGAGATAAGAATTTTGTAAAAGAAATATTTCCCGTTATCGAGAGGTCGATCGAAGGAACACTAAAGTATCACTCCGACAAAAATATATTTTTACTTCACGGCGACGAGGAAACATGGATGGATGCAGTCGGACCTGATGGCGCCTGGACACCACGAGGCGATCGTGCTAATGATATTCAGGCACTTTGGTACCAACAATTACATGCAGGGGCTGAGTTTGCCAAACTGTTGAAGAAGAATAAACTCGCAAATAAATGGGTAAAACTTGCGGAAGAATTAAAAAATAATTTTAATCAAGTTTTCGTTTCACCAGAAAATAATGCAGTTTACGACCACTTGAATGCTGATGGAACCGCTGATCCCAAACATCGTTCGAATCAAATCTTTTGTGCACCTATTTTGAATGACGAAACGCGGGCAAATGTTTTGGCTAATGTGGTAACGAATCTTACATACGTCTATGGTGTTGGTTCTCTCAATCAGTTCGATGAACAATTTCATCCGTATCATCAAAATCTTCCTTACTATGTAAAAGATGCGGCGTATCATCAAGGCACAGTTTGGACTTGGTTGAGCGGGAAAGTGGTTTCGGAGTTGTGCAGATTTGAAAAACAGGAAAAAGCATTTCAGCTAACCGGCAATTTAGTTCATCAAATAATGAATCGTGGTGCGGTTGGAACAATATCAGAACTTTTAGATGCACATCCACGTCAGGGTGCAATTGAACCGGACGTCTCCGGAACCTTTACGCAAGCCTGGAGCTTAGCGGAATTCATCCGAAATATTTATCAGGATTTTATAGGTGTAAAATTCGACTTCAAAGATAATCGAATCGTGAATATAACACCGCGGTTGCCTGAGAAGCTTGGAAGCATCGAAGCAATGATCAAATTCGGTGATGAATCGTTTGTACTGTCGGTTGCGAAAAGAGAAAGGTATTCGGTGCAAATTTCAAGTGTAAATACTAAAAAGCCGATTACTATTAACTTAGAGCAACGAATGACTTCAAATGAGGTTGCTAAAATTAAGTCGGTGATTCACCCAAATTCCGATTTTATTGCAACGGTTGACGAAGCCGGACAAACACTCGTAAAAATAAATCCTGAAACTACACGACCAACTATCGATATTTTATATCAGCCGATTCCTTACGAAAATATTTTTAACGAAATGGAATTTGCACAACCACTGATGTTAGATGAATATCCTGTGATGCGGGCTCCTCAATATTCGCTGCTCAACAATTCTGAAATCAAAAAGTCAAATAGTTCAACAAAAAATTTAATTGATATCGATGATGCGGTTGGCGACGATAATGGAAATGGTAATTATACGTATCCTCTCAATCCAAATTTTCATAAAGGAATTTTGGATATAGTAAATTTCAAAGTTAGTTACGATAATGATAATGTTTATTTTAAATTGAGGTTTAAGAAATTAGTTGATCCGGGCTGGCATCCGGAGTATGGCTTTCAACTAACTTATGCGGCAATAGCGATTGATCAGGATGGTATTACAAATTCAGGTAAAATGGATGTTGGGATGAACTCCCAATTTAAACTTGAACCCGCGTTAGCATTTGAGAAAATAATTTATGTTGGGGGCGGTATTCGCGTTGATAATTCTGATGGAAAAATTTTAGCTCAATACATTCCTGTTGATAATGATGTATTAAATCCGTTGGGAGATATTTCGACGGGGACTATCGAGTTCTCGATACCACACAAATATATTGGGATTCCTGACGAAAAATGGCGGTTCACAGTATTAATTGGCGGACAAAACGACCACGGTGGAGCAGGAATTGGCGATTTCAGAGGGGTGGAAGCGAAAGCTGGCGAGTGGTCAGGCGGCGGTAAAACCGACCCAAAATTACCAAATGTGTATGATGTTTTGAAGAGTTATTAAGAGCGTGTAGAAGCAATCTCACTTTCGAAATCAACTCAAAATACGAGATTGCTTCGTCGCTTCGCTCCTCGCAAAGCCATTTTCATTCATTTCAACACGCTCATTAAGTCTATAAGCATAGTAGAAAGACTTCTGAGATTAAAATCGGAAGTTTAATTGTTAACGAATAAAAATATCAGCCGAATTCTGAAATTACAAGCTAAACCAATAAGTCGCTTTTATCATAAAAATATTATCGGCATTTGCATCCATAAGGTTGGAAAAATCTCTTCCGAATTTCATGCTTCCCGGGTCAGTGTTGTCTTCCCGGCTTTGTGTCCATACAAAAAATAATGTTGAACCGGGTAAATATTCCCATCTCAATACTGCATTGCCGCGTAATGATTTGAAATTGAAATCAGGATTGCTAACTGTAAAAGTCGACGCTGACCCAACACCATCCGGATCTATTACATAATGTCCGTTTTCATCAATCGCAATAGTTGAACCATTCTCACCATAAACATTAAAATCATAGCTGCCGGCACGTGCAAGCTCTTTGATGCGTGAATACTTTCCAACAGATATTAACGGTTGCAAATATAATTGGAGACTTAATGTAGGTGTAAAAGTCCAATTCAAACGCACATTTGCGGCTAATGTTTTTTGATTGAGTTCACCAAATATGTATCTCCTGCCATAGGTTGCCAGTGTGTATTCATCTGTTCTTCGTGTAATATATTGTGAGAACGAAAAATTAGAATTGTAGTTTGGCGAGAAGCTGAAGTTTACTGAAGGCAATGGTTTCCATTCAACACTTGGTTCGATGTAAAAACTATTACTTCCGGCTTCGTTATTATTGACACTTGTGAAGAAGAAAAACGAAATAGCTTCTCTCGAATCGCTGCGGCAGTTGAAATTAATTGTATAACCTGCTGGTGCGTGCATACTTGGACCGCCGCGTGTGCTGCGTGTGTCGGTGGAACCTCCTCCATAAAAAAAGCTACTGCCGAATCCCCAATAATTTAGAAAAGTTGCATTAATATTCAGGAAATAAATTTCTGCAGTTTTAATCCCATCGAAATCATAGTTACGTGCAGTTGCTACGAGTATCGATTTGTTTCTGAAAAAAATATCCGGTTCATACCATCGATAGCCTGTTGCTATATGTGCATTATAAACATCAGCACGGTTTTGAAAACCTAAATCATTAATCTCGAACGATGGCGATAAAAATCCGAATGCACTGTTAAATATCCAATTATTTTTTTCTTTGTTAACTGTAAAACGGCTGCCTATACCTGCAAGTGAGGTCGCGTTGCTATCCAAATTTAGGTGCTTTGCATCGGGGCGTTGGAAGTAACGTTGTGGCGATTTCTGGAGTGTCATAATTCTTTCCTTGCTTCCACTAACATACGTAAATCCTACCCATCCATTTGTAACCCAGGTTTTTTTGTCATCAAGAAATACCCATCCGTCAGTTCCGACTGAATACGACCGCCTGTTTAAAATATCTTTAAGTTGTATATCGTATAAATCTCTTTCAACAGAAGTGAGTAAATAACCCAAGCCGTAGCGACCTTGCTCGAATTCAAATTGAGTGCGTGCAAGTCCGTAAAAAGTCAGCGGTTCAACCTGAAGTTTGTAACGATGTCCGCCTTCTGAGATACTCGCGAATTCGCGTTCGGTTACAGCAGCAAGTAAACCGATTGATTGCTCGTCGTTGATTTTTCCGCTTAACTTTCCAGCTCCGAGTATCGATGTGGCTGTTGGGGTGTTGTTAAATGCCGGCAAATCGTTACGGTGGGGCTTTCTCCCGATTCTTCTGCTGTAAAAGAATTGAGGGTTCATCCAATTAAAACTCATATTGTTGGTTGCTCCACCCGACCCAAAACTAAAAATGTTTGCACCCTCGATGAAAAAAGGGCGTTTTTCGCTATAATAAGTTTCGAATTGACTTAAGTTTACTTCGGCCGGATCTACTTCTACTTGTCCGAAATCAGGATTAATTGTGGCATCGAGTGTCAGGTTATTGCCGATACCAATTTTAAAATCGGCACCAACATTTTTTGTGAACTTACTCCCGTCATTAAACGGGTCGCCTTTAGTATAATTTTCTGTGAACTCGCCCCCCGTATTTACATAAGGTAAAATTTCGAAGCGTGCTGGTGGGTCAATGTCTTTTATTCCTGTTAAGTCGGCATAGTGCGAAACGAAACCACTTTCTTTGCGAGGCACCATCACAAAAAAAACTTCTTCGTTATTTCGTGCAATAGTTCTTGCAACGTTTAATCCCCAAACATGTTCTTGCTTTTTATTGAACCTAAGCTGAGAGTATGGAATTTTGATTTCAACAGACCAACCGTTGTTATGTATCGAAACTGCTCGGTCCCAAATTCCGTCCCAAGAATCGTCGTCCCAACTATCGTTGAAAAAAGTTCCGTCCACAATTGAACCTGCAGGATTAACTCCAAAGAAGAAAGCGTTACGCCTATCGTAATATGAATCAACTGAAAATAAAAACCAATCCGATTTTACAAACGAATCTCGCCTGCCAAGCTTTTTGACAATTGAATCGGGAGAAGTATCGAAAAGATTAGCCCCGATATAAAGTGCAGCGTCGTCGTAACCAATCCAGAATTCTGTTTTTTGCGTAGGAGCTGTTCCTTCAATTGGTTCGCGCTGTGTGAAATCAGTCCTGCCGGCAGACTGATAAAGTCCTTCAGTTAATTTTCCGTCAATTTTTAACGGCTGATTCAATCGGATAGCGGCTACAGATTTAGATTCTGAAGGACTTTTATTAAAACCGTGTGTTTGTAAAGTAAAAAATAATACAGCAATAAAAATAGGCTCATCGTGGAAGTGAGTGGGTAAAAATGATAGATAGAAACAGCGTAACATA
>JASEGV010000081.1 GCA_030017895.1 Bacteroidota bacterium
TTTCCCTAATGGCGGTCATTAGAAATTTATAGCCTATTGAACAATCTGGGTTTATCTAAACTCCATCATTTCACCACTCTCTACGAGTCAAAGACTCGCTAGAGTCGTTGACCAATAATCCATTTATCCATTTATCCTTATATTCCTGTTACAAACTATACAAAAGTGGCGTGGATAAATCGTGTCTCAAAATGGTGATGATTTTTTAAGAAATTCAGAAGCTTGTAGTTTTAACCAAATAACACTATATTTATAGTGCATTTTTAAGAAAATAAACAAATTTTGGGCGAATGGCGGAACTGGCAGACGCGCTAGACTTAGGATCTAGTCCTTAATCAGGGTGGGGGTTCAACTCCCCCTTTGCCCACGAGGTCTAATTAGCAATTAGCAATTAACAATTAAATAGGTATAGAAAGGATTTACGTTTGAATTTTAACATAACAGATATCAACGAAACTGAAAAAGAAGTTGAAATAATTGTTTCGCAGGAAGAATTAATTCCACATTTCGAAAATGCATATCAAGATTACAGAAAAAAAATAGATATGCCAGGTTTTCGAAAAGGGAAAGTTCCCCTCGACAAAATTAAAAAACTTTACGGCGAAAGTATCGAGTATGAATCGCTCGAAAAAATTGCCAACGATTCATTCCATAAAACTGTTGAAGAGCAAAAAATAGAGGTCGTTGGTACACCTACGTTAGTTGATATGAACTATAAGAAAGGCGAAGAAGCTACTTTCAAAATTAAGTATGACGTGATTCCAAGTTTTGACCTGAAAAATTACAAGGGACTGAAGTACGAAAAATTAATTCACAATGTAACAGAGGAAGAATTTGAAGATCAGGTAAATCAAATTTTATTTGCTAATGCCGAACGGTCTGAAGTTCAAACCGCCGACGACAATCACCATGTTGTAACTTTTGATCTGCAAGATTTAGACGAAGGCGGTTTACCGCTAATCGGGAAGGTTGCAAAAAACGAAACTGTGTACCTCGCCGACAAGCATGTATATCCTGAATTCAAGAATGCCTTGAAAAATGTTTCAGTAAATGAAACCCGCATTACCGATTTTGAATACGAACACGATGGACATAAGCACAAACAAAAATCGCAATTGGTTGTAAATAAAATTCAAAAAGTTGTTCTGCCTGAACTCACTGATGAATTCGTAAAGAAAATTACAAAAGATGCAATAGTAACTGTTGATGATTTTAAAAAACATCTTCGGGAAAATTTACAAACCGAATGGCAAAATCACAGCGAAGGCAAACTGATAAATGCCATCGTTGAAAAAATAGTTGCATCGCACGAATTTGTGGTGCCGGCATCTCTGATGGAAGGTGTGCTAAATAGTTTTGTAGAAGATATCAAACAGAAATTTCCGAATAAAGAATTACCGAAGGAATTCAACATTGAGGAGTTTAAAAAACACCAAAAGGAAAGAGCCATCTGGCAGGCAAAATGGTTTTTAATACGTGAACAAATTATCAAAGCTGAAAATATTCAAGTCGAAGATTCGGACATTGAAGAACGGGTAAATGCCGATGTCATGCGAACCGGAATCGACAGAGAACGTCTGTTAGATTATTATAAAAAAGCACAAACAGTAACAGATGGAATTTTATCTGTTAAGCTGAATAAGTTTTTAATCGCAAATAACGAAATAGCAGAAATTACAACTGATAAAGAAATATAGAAAGGAATCGAATGAAACCGGTATATAATCAATTAGTACCCATAGTTGTTGAGCAAAGCGGACGTGGCGAGCGGGCTTACGATATTTTTTCACGCTTGTTGAAAGAGCGGATTGTATTCATCGGAACACCCATTGATGATACGATTGCAAGTTTAGTGATTGCTCAATTATTGTTTTTAGAATCGGAAGACCCTGACAAAGACATTCATCTTTACATCAACAGTCCGGGCGGTTCTGTATCTTCGGGCTTGGCAATATACGACACGATGCAATACATCCGGTCCGATATTTCTACAATATGCATCGGTATGGCTGCGAGTATGGCTGCCGTGCTGTTAGCGGGTGGAACCCAAGGCAAACGAACTTCTTTGCCGAATTCACGAATAATGATTCATCAACCTTGGGGAGGTGTGCAAGGAACCGCTACAGATATAAGTATTCAAGCTGAAGAAATATTAAGAATGAAACGCCGAATCAACGAAATAATTTCGAATCATTGTGGAAAGCCAATCGAACAAGTCACAAGAGATACCGACCGCGATTATTACTTATCATCCGAGGATGCAAAAAATTACGGATTAATTGACGCTGTCCTATACAAAAAACAATTTATTGAAAAAAAGTAAAAAATGACTGATAGAAAAAATAAGTACACGGAAGTTGTAAAATGTTCGTTTTGTGGCAGACGCAGCGAAGAGGTAAAGGGGATGATTGCCGGAAACGAAGCTTATATATGCGATACCTGCGTTGCAAGTTCGGTTGATATTTTGAAAAGCAAGTTTTCAGCAATTTCGCCACGCCGAAAAATAAAGCACGAACTCCCAACTCCTGTTGATATAAAAAAATCCCTCGATGATTATGTGATCGGTCAAGAGCATGCTAAAAAAACGTTGGCGGTTGCAGTTTATAATCATTATAAAAGAATAAATTCCGGAAAAGTTCTCGGTGATCACGATGATGTAGAAATCGAGAAGAGCAACATTTTGCTTGTTGGGCCTACAGGTACCGGTAAAACTCTTTTAGCCCAAACCCTTGCTAAAATTTTAGATGTCCCGTTCGCAATCGCTGATGCCACTACTTTAACTGAAGCCGGTTATGTTGGCGACGATGTTGAAACAGTTTTGCTTCATCTGTTGCAAAGCTCCGAATACGATGTTGAAAGAGCAGAGCAGGGAATAGTTTACATAGATGAAATTGATAAGATTGCACGCAAAAGCGATAACATGTCGATTACGCGCGATGTCTCGGGTGAAGGTGTTCAACAGGCATTACTAAAAATTTTGGAAGGGACTATTGCAGGTGTACCTCCCAAAGGAGGCAGGAAGCATCCCGAACAAAATTTGATTCACGTGAATACAAAAAATATTTTGTTTATTTGCGGTGGCGCATTCGAGGGTATCGATAAAATAATTGCGCGGCGGATTGACCGCAGCCCTATCGGCTTCGGAGCTCCTATCAAAGGTAAAAAAGAACAAATCAAGGACGAATATTTATCGTTGATAGAACCGGAAGATTTGCTGAAATATGGATTGATACCGGAATTTGTCGGACGCTTACCGGTTGCCTCTTCGTTGCATTCCTTGAACGAAGAAGCTCTAATGAATATCCTTACTCAACCAAAAAATGCCCTTGTTAAGCAATACAAAAAGTTGTTTATGATTGAGGGTGTAGAATTAGATTTTGAAGAGGATGCGTTGCGAGCTATAGTTAAAAAAGCAATTCACCGGGGAACCGGTGCAAGGGCACTGCGTTCAATAATTGAAGATACTATGCTTGATACAATGTATCACCTGCCAACACATCAGAACTTAACAAAGTGTATTATAACAAAGGAAGCACTTCTGAAGAAAGAAGACCCGATTTTCATTTACGGCAAGCAACAAGCGACGGCGTAAAAACTAACTCTTCTAATTTTTTTCTTGAGGTATTTTGCTTTCGCTTTTTACCAATTTTAAAAATTTTGTTTAGTTTTTCCATATCATAAC
The DNA here is from genome assembly GCA_030017895.1 of Bacteroidota bacterium. Lineage (NCBI taxonomy): Bacteria > Pseudomonadati > Bacteroidota > Bacteroidota bacterium. The sequence goes on from JASEGV010000081.1 coordinate 3,683, forward strand.
CAAACGGAAGCAGAAGTGTTTCAGCTGCTTTAATCGCAAGTTTTGTGTATTTCTCTATATCGTAACCGTCTTCAAACGCATAAAGCGAAAGCGGCTTTGCTTTCTCGGGCTGGCGCTTGCCGGATTGGTCTATAAGTATATACTCGATTCTCTCACCCGCTGCAATGTGAACGCCGGATTCCTCAATCAACCGCGTAACTACCGCATTAACACTGTTGTTGGAATACTCGCTCGCTTCCTGCGATACGTTTCGCCGTATAACAAGCTCCATCGGGTTAACGGTGCCGGCTTGCAAGCGTTCGATATACTCACGTGCAACTTCCAAAACTTCAGGCACGAGGGCAGCAACTTCAGCAACCGACTCTGCTGCCGATAATTTTTCCAACATAGCTCCTTGCATCAACTTAATAAATTTGGGCGTGTCTTTTCTGCGGGTTTCTATACCACGAATTTTCACTTCACCGCTTCTGTAATATCCGACATACCTGTTCGCAGTCGGAAGCAGTGCATCCATTTTCGATGCAGGATAAAGTATCCAGTTGTAAATTCCCTCTAACGAAATATCAATTCCGACTTTTGCTTCTATCTCTTTGCATAAATCTAAATAATCATTTTCTGTAGCTCCCAATTTTTTAAGCCACATACAATCTATAATTGCGTGCAGAAGTTTGAAACCACGATTCTCGGCAATCTCCTTTGCCTGAAGAATTGCATCACGCGAAAAAGCATTCACCGATTCGTGAGCTTCAATTTTACCGAAGCGCGCATTCTTATAACCCAAATACCCGAAACAAGTTACAAGCATCCACTTCAGCGCCGATTGGCGGTTATCGTAAACCTGCCATAGTGGGTTGCCTTCGTGCTTGAGTTGCTGTTTTTTTTGTTTGTAGTAAGCACGCTTTTCCACGACTGCACGGAGTGTTGCAGGCACAATGCCTTCGCGTCTGCGGCAAATTCTGTAATCAAGTTCGGGAACTGTTTTGTATTGAGTTTGCTCAGAAACATGTTTCTCTACGAGACCGTAGGTCGACTTCGTTTCACTACGTTCAACTCCGCTCAACATGACATCTTGGTCAACTTCATAGTTGCCATAGCAGCATTGGCAGTTAATTGTTTCCGGCGAAACATTGTGCCGAACCATAATCGTCGGATACATCGAGACGAAATCCAGTTCAGCAACATCCTCGTGGTATCCGATTAACGGCTGAAAAATTAGTCCGCCGCGGTCTGCAAGCAAAAGCGTTGCCGCCGATTTGAAATCTTCCGGCTCGCGCTTCTTTGATGGAATCAAAAAATTGTTACGATAAGCCCACGAGAGCTGAATCGAAGAAAGTCCTGTGCCTATTGATGCTCTCGCTTGCCGCTGAACCGGCATTTGAGTAATACGTGCAATGTCGTACAATCCGTCGAGGAAAGATTCAGCGACTGTAAAAGAGTTGTGCACATCAATATGCCATCTGCCTGCAAGTTCGAAGGCGCCGTCTTTGTGAACAATTTTCCCATACTGAAAGTAACTCGATTCTTTGGTTGTAAAGTAGTTTACACTTTTATCCCGGTTAAAGTGGAGCGGAATTTTGCATTTTTTTGAAATCGAGTTTAACATTGGCATAAGCGAGGCATCGCCGTATTCTGTTAAAATTACATCAGGGTCGAAGCGGTGAATGTGCCAGTTAAATGCATCGAGAAGTTCTGCAGGATTTTGTTGTTCGAGTAAATATGAATTATTTTCGTAGGATATTTCGAGTTGCATTATTGAACGATATTTTGGCGGCAGGAAATTATTAGCGTTGCGGATATTCATTATTGAAAGGGGCGGCAGTGTGTATTCGAATGCTTCGCGGCTGTCTGCCAAGTTAAATTCAACAACCTTTCCTTTTTCGTTTATTCGATACTCGCCGAATGCAAGCGGAAAAAGTCCTGTGTGGTAAAAATAAAGTTGAGCAGGCAAAATATTCGAGTCGTAGAAAGCGAACGGTGGAAAATATTTTTCAAAAAACCGAACCGCTTCACGGAATTTCATTGTGTCGTGAACGTTCACTTGAAGAACGTTCCATTCTTCGTTCGAATATAATTCACGTTTCTTTGTCCGATGTGTAAAAACCGGAATTCGCAAGCGTGTTGCTAAAACTTCAGCCCGCTTCATATCCGATTGATTGAGATACAGATAAAACGATGGTACAAAATCGGCGTAGCAGGTGTGTTTTACACCTTCTTCGTCTATCAGCCAGATTGTTATTCCTTTATTAGAAGGATAAACGTCGAAGAGCCAAGCGGTGGTATTTATGGATTTGTTCATTATTCACACAACTAACCAATAGTTAAATATAGTTATCAGTTAATGGTTATTTGTTTTAGTTCGTAGAACCATCAACTAAAAAACTATAACTTAAAACTAATAACCTGTAACTATTTAACTTCGTTTTATTTATCCGCCTATCCGAAGGAGTCCATTGGACTGGCGGAATGGTTTATAACGCCGTCAACAATATCAATAGGACTTCCGGCTACAAGCTCAATTCTTTCTGTCTTTTCCATTCGATCTTGTAATTTTTTTATCAATTTCCTCTGTTCAATCAGCATCGAGATGATGATGCTTTCGAATGGGATTGTTCGCATAGCATAAAAATTTTCAGCAAGATGAATTCGTGCTGCGCGGAAAAGGTCGTCGAATATCGCTTGATCTTCCTTGCGAAGTCCGCGTTTGTATTTCGACCAGCTTTCAATCTCGCTGTCGATTATTCTTGTGAATGTTGGGAGTGTGCGTCCCATAATTTTTGTTCCTTATTTGTTTTATATCGTCGCTGTCTTCTAAAAGTTGGTAAATTGTATCGGCGTTTTGTTTAAGTAAGTCGAAAAACTGGTTGCGTTCTTTCGGTAAAACTTTTCGTTCTTCAGATGCGAGTAAAATTGAAATACCTTTTTCTTTCATTTGTTTTAAATGTACAACGATTCTCTGAAGCATATTATTAACCTGATAAAATGGAACCTGTTCGCCGTAAAATGTATCCAACAATCCGAATATCATAACGGTATTTGAATTAATTTTTTTCAGGAATTGTGCGAGACGGTTATTTATTGCCGCTTCCATTTGATACGATGTGAAGCCGCGGGAAATATAAATCCGTTTCAGCAAGATATCCGGATTTATGCGGCGCTGACGTGCGAAGTTGGTAATAGTATGCACATCGAAACGGCAGCATCCGTCAACAACGGCTATTGATTTACCTTTAATCAAAGCGTGTGCAGCAAGCGTCAGCGATAGCGGAAAAATACGTTTGCTTCCGTAAATAAAAAAAATAGAGCCCGCCGGCGAATCGGTAAATTCGTTAGTGAACGCCGCTTGCGTAATTGTTCGACTATGTACAATGATGTTCTGCATTATAAAGTTGTTTTGTTTCTATGAAAATATACGACAAATTTGTCGTTTAATCAAGAGGGATAAGACAAATTTGTTTTAGGAAAAAATGCTGTGATCTTTTGTTCGGAAGTTGTGGATTTGTAAGTATTTAGCAAAGGGGGGCGTTAACTATAAAGCAGCGAGCGACTCACTATCAGAAGTGAGCCGCTCGTATCAAATCGATTACTGCTGAGGCAGTTTGCTGTAATCCAACTCCGAACCGAACATGCTGTGCGGGATCAGATAAACTGCGAGCGTGATAATTGCGGCAGCTATTATCCATCGTTTCGGATTCTTGAATTTAAAAACCGAAACAGCTGCAAGTATCCAGGCAATAAATGCGATAGCTGTTTTGTTGTCGGTGAGGTCGGTGCCGAAGGGCCAGCCTGTCCAGTAAGCATCAAAGGCGTACTTCTGAACAATGGGACCTAAAATCATTCCGCCGACTGTAATTAAACCAAGCGTACACAATGTGAGGAATTTTAAATTTGCCTCCTTCGTGAACGATTCAATTGCAGCGCGATTGGAGAATAGCATTCCGGTGAACATTGCAAACACGTGGATAATCAAAACCAAAGTTGGCACATCTCCTTTAAAACGGATTATCACGGAATTTTTCTCCGGAAGTGTAAATGTTTTATCGCCGGCTTGCAGCGTTACTTGATATTCTAGTTTTCCCGCTGGCGGCTGGTTAGGAAGTTCAGCCGATAAAGTTCCGTCTTTATATAACATCGGTGCTTTAGTCCAGTCGTCGTTTGTTTTGTATCGTTTCCAATTTACAAAGCCTTCAACAGTCGGATCGTCAGTTTTTATTTCGACAGTGTGGTTTGTAATTCCGCCGTGGCTTCTATCCAAAGAGTATTTAATCTCTTTGCCGTCTAAATTTATTTTACCACTTATGGGATATGTAGGTCCGGTCGAACGCTGATATACTGCTGAACCGAGTGTGATTAGGAGTGCGAGTATCCAAAAAATAATTGTTCTTTTCATATCTGTTCCATTCCAAATTTATTTTGAGTGAAAAGTTTTTATGCGTTAATGTTTTGTTCCGATCCGGCTTATGTGTATTGTTATCCCGATCGCAATAATGATTAGAATATATTTGATTAGTGTCGCCTCAACAGCAAAAAAGATCGTACTGAGTATAGTAATCCATAAAAATGAAACTGAAACGATTTTAACTTTTTTTGGAATAGCTTTATTATCTCTGTAATTCTTTAAATAACTCCCGAACCATCTATTATCCATCAGCCATTCATAAAATCTGGGAGAACTTTTTGCGAAACAAGCTGCCGCTAAAAGGAAAAAAGGTGTTGCCGGTAGTAATGGAAGAAATATGCCTAATACACCAAGTCCGACAAAAATATTTCCTGCGATTACTAACCCCAATCGAGCAATACCGTGATATATATTTGTGTTAGTCATTGATATTAGTTTCATTTTGTAAAATAAACCAAATATTATCGAGAATATCAATATTTGATTTTCCTCAGTATGATATTTATATTGAAATTAACCTATAAGAATATTATCAAGGAGATAAAATGAAAAATCACAAAATTTATTTTGTTACTTTTATTCTACTGATCACCGCACTATGTCTGAACGTTTTCGCCCAGAATAAAAAAACAATTACCGCCGAAGACTTGTGGTCGCTGAAACGGATTTCCGCACTCACTGCATCACCCGACGATAAACAATCGGCAGTTGTTGTTACAACATTCGATATAAAAGATAACAAAGGAACAGGAAACATCTGGTTAGTTCCGCACGATGGAAAAGATGCGCGGCAGCTTACAACTTTTAAAGCATCCGATGGTTCGCCAGCTTGGAGTCCCGACGGAAAAAAAATTGCTTTTGTTTCGAAGCGGGAGGGCGACTATGCACAATTGTTTATAATTTCTGTTGATGGTGGAGAGGCAGAAAAAATTACAGATATGCCGCTAGGTGTATCGTCTCCGAAATGGTTCCCCGATGGAAAGAGGATTGCTTTTGCCGCGAACATAATTCCTGAACTCGGAAGTAATTTAGATTCGATGAAAAAAGTAATCGAAGAAAAAAAGAAAAGTAAAATAACTGCAAAAGTTTCTGAAAACAGGATGATCCGTTATTGGGATCGCTGGCTTACTGATGGTTACTATCCAAGAATTTTTACAGTCGATCTGCAAACGAAAAAAATTACCGACCGGCTTCCAGATTGGAAAAACTATTTCGATTTGATGGACGGTGCCGATTTCGATATTTCCCCGGATGGAAAAGAGATTGCATTTGCTGGCAATTCGACGATTGAACCTTACGACTCTTTAAACTCCGATGTTTTTATAGTGCCGACAGATGGTTCAGGAAAATATGTGAATATCACGTCTGAAAATCATGCAAGCGATTTTAGTCCTCGCTATTCAAATGATGGCAGTTTTTTAATTTATGGAATGCAGAAGCTGCGAGACTTTTATGCTGATAAAGTCAGGTTGGTGAAGTTCGAACGAGGATCCGGCAAAAAAAATATAGTTACTCCTGAGAGTTACGACCGCACACCTGAACAATGGAAAATATCCAAAGACAATAAAATAATCTATTACGCAGTAGAAGACCGAGCTAAAAAATCTATCTTCTCAATATCAATTGACGGAAAGAAAATTTCCGAAATTGCACGGCTCGGCACAAGTAGTTTTCCGCATCCGTTAAGCGATGGAAGAGTCGTTTTTTTTAATCAATCATTCAAATATCCGAACGAAGTTTTTATTGCAAGTAAAGATGGAAAAAAAGTAACACAGCTTACAAAGTTCAACACCGAATTACTCAGTAATCTCGCATTAGCAGAATCGAAGGAGTATTATTTTAAAGGCGCTGATGACGATTCGGTGCAGATGTATGTTTTATTTCCGTCAAATTTCGATGCTACCCAAAAATATCCTCTCGTTCAAATAATTCACGGCGGACCGCATGGCATATCGGGCGACGATTTTCATTTCAGGTGGAATCCACAAATGTTTGCAGCACCCAATTATGTGGTTGCGTTGGTGAATTTCCACGGCTCAACAAGTTTCGGTCAATACTTTGCCGATTGTATAAACGGCGCCCATCCCGAAAAACCATTCGTTGATATTATGAATGCTACCGACTTTCTGATAAATTTAGGTTTCGTAGATGAAAAGAAAATAGCTGCAGCAGGCGGAAGTTACGGCGGATTTTTGGTAAGCTGGATTGCAGGGCACACCGACAGGTTTACTGCTTTGATAAATCACGCTGGTGTTTATAATTTAATGGCTCAATTTGCCTCGGATGTTACACACGGCAGAGACAGGTCGTATGGCGGTTCGCCTTGGGATAAGAAAGAAGCGGTTCAAAAATGGAGTCCTGCAGAGTTTGCAGAAAATTTTAAAACTCCGATGTTAGTAATCCACGGTGAACGCGATTACCGCGTCCCGATAAACCACGCATTAGAATGTTACGGAGTGCTGAAAGGAAAAGGCATCCCTGCCCGACTCGTATATTATCCCGATGAAAACCACTGGATACTCACACCGCAAAACTCGATTTTTTGGTATCAGGAATTTCACGGTTGGCTGAAAAGGTTTATTGGGAATTAACTTGACAATTGTAGAGACTTGCCATAGCAAGTCTCTACAATTTCGTGGGCATTTGATACTATCTGAGCAAAACAAGTTTCTTGGTTTCTGTGAAAGTACCTGCCGTCAAACGATAGAAATAAACTCCGCTTGTAAGATTTGAAGCATTAAACTCAACTTCATAACTCCCTGCTGTTTTATATTCATTTAGTAGTGCGACAACTTCATTACCTAATAAATCATAAACTTTTAAAGTTTGATGACCGCTAACTGGCGACTGCCACTTAATTACCGTACTCGGATTAAACGGGTTAGGGTAGTTCTGATTTAGGTAAAATTGATTTGGATTGTTATAGTTATTTTTTACTCCAACTCCTGTTGAATATTTAGCAATAACTCCATAATCCGAAACAAGCCATCCATTACTAATATCAGCAAATGAGATGCTAAATATACTTGATGTTACAGGTACGTTTTGAATAGACCATGAATTACCGGCATCTGTAGTATGAATTACTTTTCGGGATCCCATTCCATCATCGGTTCCAATCCATCCAATAGTTGAACTTATAAAATGCAAAGCCTTGCTATTTGGATTTGTATTCATACTCGGATGAGAAATTCTATGCCAATTGGTACCACCATTTGAAGTTTTGAATATTTTTCCTTTTGACCCGACAACCCAACCGTTATTTACATCCGTAAAGTGTAAAGCGTTTAACGCACCTTGAGTTGTGTCAACATACTGAGTCGTCCAATTAACACCTCCATCGGAGGTTTGTAAAATTACATACGGCGGAGGTATATCAGGACCTACATTTATTGCAAAACCATCGTTTGCATTTATGAAATAGGGAAGTATGAATGAACCTGAAGAAATTGGATTCCAATTAGTGCCGCCATCAGTAGTTTTATAAAGGCTACCGGAAACCGTTCCTAAATTAGCAACAGCGAGCCATCCTGTTGTTGCATCAACAAACTGTATGTAGAAACCGAAATCTCCATTTGATTGCGATAATACCTTTCTTGTCCAATTATTGCCTCCATCAATTGTCTTATATACAACTGCACCGCGTGTATCGCCAAAATCGGTCCCAAAGGACTTTAACACCCAGCCGGTTGATGTATCAATAAAACTTAAATTAACTGCCGGATCTGAAAATGACCAAACAGTATCTATTGTTGACATTGTTTGAACAGACCATACTGATCCGCTATTTGTGGTAGAGAGTAATTTTGAACTATTTGAAACAGAAATCCATCCGTGTATTGGACTAACAAATTGTACTTTACCAAGATTTGAAGTACCGAGAGGATTTGTTTGAAGCGTCCACCCGGTTTGGGCGTTGACGTTAGTAAAGAGTAAACAAGTTACAACACAGATTAGTAGAGAGAGTTTCATATTTTGTACCTATTAAATATTTATGATTTATTGGATTAAAAAAATTCAACGAAGATATTTCAGTTAGCATTTTGGAAACGGATAAAAAAAACCCATATGTTTACCATCGTATCCTAAAATAGACTCGTTGGGTGTATTTATTTTTTCTATAGGGCAGTTCCAAAAATTCAAATATAAGTTTAGTGTTATAGATTTTATCGT
>JASEGV010000082.1 GCA_030017895.1 Bacteroidota bacterium
AGGGTGAAACTTAAAAGATTATATCCGTCAATTCATGGCTAACACAACACTAGTACTGATAAACGTTCAATAGGGCTTGCCTTATCCTCGGATGGTTTACATTGGCAAAAATATTCTGATAATCCAATTCTCGAAGGGTCTAGTTCTCTGACCGCGTGGGATAGAGATATAGAATACCCTAATGTTTACTTTGACGGCACGACATATTGGATGTGGTATACTGGTAGCGATCGTACTAAATCACAAACGGGGTTAGCTGTTTCAAATGATGGAATTAATTGGGAAAAATCTATTTCAAATCCAGTTCTTTCAAACGGACCCTCAGGGGCATGGGATGAGAACGATGCAGGTTGTGGTGCCATTTACAAACTTGATTCGCTATTCTATATGATGTACCTTGGAACAGGATATGGTTCATATGAGACAGTGTCAATTGGCTTTGCTGTTTCCGTGGATGGCATTAATTGGAATAAAAATATATCAAATCCAGTTATAACTCCTACATCGACTTCAAGTTGGGAAGACTATCATTTAGGGAGAGGAACTGTTTTATTTAAAGAGAATAAATTTCATTTTTGGTACAGCGCTCAAAATTATTCTTCCGGTATTTGGCAGATTGGTTATGCCACGTCAAACTATGAACCTCAAGTACCAGTATCAAATAATTACGCTCTCCGATTTGATGGAGTTAATGATGTGGTAGATATAAATCCATCTCCTTCGTTGGTAATACAGAATGCAATAACTATAGAAGCATGGGTATATCATGATGGAACTGGCCTTGGTGCACATTATGATTGGATTGTAGCTAAGTATAGTGAGTATGGTCTGGCAGTACACAAGACTCGTGAAGTACAATTTGCAGTTAATACAACATCCCCGGGTTGGGTGTGGATCCGGAGCGGATATGTATTACCGGATAATGTCTGGACTCATCTTACTGTTATGTACTCATCTGCTACTGGACAATTTATTCTTTATGTAAATGGTGTACAGAAGTTTTCACGTTCAGGGAGTGGAAATATTATTCCGACGGATTCTATACACAGGCATTTCACTATTGGAAATTCAGATATTTTGGATGGAAGTTTCAAGGGGACACTTGAAGAGGTGAGGATATGGAGTTCAGCTTTAAGTGGTGCAACATTAAAGGAATGGATGAACAAATCGGTAACTTCGGCACATCCGAATTATAGTACTATTAGGGGCTATTGGAAATTTGACGAAGGAACCGGAACTACTACCGCAGATGCAAGCGGAAATGGAAACACCGGAACATTGCTGAATGGTCCTCAATGGGTTGAATCTGATGTGCGTTCAGGTCCTGTCGCTTACTATCCGTTTAAAGGGAATGCGAATGATGAAAGCGGAAATGGTAATAATGGAACACTCTTTGGTGGTGTCACGACTACGACGGATAGATTTGGAAATCCAAATAATGCATACAGATTTAACGGTACGGATGGTTACATTAGGGTAGAAAATTCTGCCAGTTTGAATTTTCAAAAAGGGTTTTCGATTTCCCTTTGGTTTAAACCTTTTGAGCTCTCACGAATACAACAATTAATTAGCAAATGGTATGATGGTACCGAACCAGACAGAGGCGTTGCTCTTCATATCGGCGGGATTAGTGATATCGCTTTCGGCGTGATAGGTAATAGCCAGGTTCTTTATCACAATTTACCGAACTTCACCAGTCAATGGTACTATGTTGATGCTGTCTGGAACGATTCAGTGTCAACCTTATACATCAACGGTTCTCAGGTTGCATCAAGAATTACAAACGGTGTATTCACAAATCAAAATATACCTCTTTCCATAGGTACGGATATTTTCCCTTTAGGTACTTATTTCTTTGGCATTCTTGATGACATTCGAATTTACAACCGCGCAATAACACAATCTGAAATCGACTCGCTTTACCACGAAGGCGGTTGGGGACAGGAACCCGTAGTTACTTGGCAGAGTTTAATTAATGTTTCGGATGCGGGGAATAAATCTCAAGTACTTACATTCGGACAGGCTTCGGTTGCAACTGATGGAATTGATAATCAACTCGGCGAATTGCCTCTTCCCCCGATGCCTCCGACTGGTGTCTTTGATGCGCGTTTCAAACTGCCGGTCCCGAGTATAGAGTACTCATTAAAAGATTTCCGGAATGATGCTTTAAATATGGTTATCTGGAAATTAAAGTTTCAACCTGGTCCTGGCGATTACCCGTTTGTATTTTCCTGGAATAATACAGTTCTTCCCCCTGGGAATTTTTTCCTGCAGGATGCGCTTTCAGGTGCAACTATCAATGTCAATATGAAAACCCAAAACAGTTATACGCTAACAAACACATTGCAAAAAACGCTGCTGATTGTTTATCAGAACCATCTTTGTAAAGATATGACTATTAAGACTGATTGGCAAATGTCATCTTTACCGTTAATTGTCCGAAACATGGACCCAAATTTTTTATTTCCTAACACAACTGCACCTGTATATATGTTCTCCGATGGTTATACAATCCCATCAATGTTAAATCCCGGTAAAGCTTATTGGGTACGGAACGGTATTAACGAGATACTAAGTTTTTGCGGGATTCCTGTTTCCTCTAGTCAGGTATACTTAGAAGCCGGTTGGAATATGGTTGGAGTTTACGAAAAAGATATTTCTGTAAATGGTATCACTACTACTCCGCCTGGAATCCTCAATTCAGCATTTTATGGTTTTGATGCTGGGTATTATATACCAACAGTACTCCAAAGCGGCAAAGGATATTGGATAAAAACGAGTCAAAGCGGTTTTATTAATTTACCAAATCCTATGTTCGCGAATAGAGGTGAAATAGTCCTTCCTGAAATTAAAAAGGACTGGGGTAAAATTATAATAACAGATAAATCCGGTAACAAAATGGAATTATTTGTAGCAACAGAAAACCAGAATTTAAACTTTTATGATCTGCCGCCGGTTCCGCCGCCAGGTACATTTGATGTGAGGTATGAAAGTGATCGATTTGTAGAGTATTTATCTCTAAGTTTTAAAATCATGAAGATAACCTATGCTGAATATCCGATAAAGATTAAAACAGAAGGAATAAGTATTAATATTAAAGATTCACAGACCGATGGCAAGACATTCAATCGGGACATTATAAATGAGACCGAGTTAATTATTGAAGATAAGGATATTCAAATGCTGAAAGTTGGTGTAATTGAAATTCCATTAGTTTACGAAATGCATCAGAACTATCCAAATCCTTTCAATCCTTCGACAACAATACAATATAGTATTCCATTTAGAAGTAATGTTAAATTGGAAATATTTAACACAATTGGTCAGTCAGTATCTACTTTGGTAAACAGTGAAGTGGAAGCTGGAAATTATTCGGTTGATTGGAAAGCTGAAGTTGGTTCTGGAATTTACTTCTATCGCATCAAAGCTGTCTCGGTTGAAAATCCCGAATACATTTATGTAAATGTGAAAAAAATGTTATTGATTAGATAAGAGAATTCGGATATGAATGTTAGTCGATTGTGGATAACAAATTATGAATTTTTCGATATTTGTTATCCCAGTCGTGTTGTTCTGCAAATTCATTTAGTTTATGTCTGAATATTGTATCCCCAGCTTTGCTTATTGCGGTTTCTAGTGATATTTTAAATTTCTCTTTCGTTTCCGCGATAAATATTAAATCCTTAAACTCGTTCAGATCGTTAGAAAAATTTGTCGTAACGGTAGGGATACCAGCCGCACTGTATTCGTACAATTTAACAGGATTAACTGCTTCGGTTAAAATATTCCGCTTAAAGGGAATAATTGCGACAGAAAAACCATGCAGATACTGTGGTATTGTTTGATAATTACGGAAACCAAGAAAGAAGAAATTAGAATACTTTTTTAATCGGGTTATCTCATTTTCTATTTCAGGATGTTCTTTTCCTATAATAATAAAGTTATATTTCGGTAACTCTTGACAAAGGTAATTTAATATTTCAAAATCGAACCAAGCATAAACTGCTCCAACATAGCCCACTATGGGCTTATTTTTCGGTAAGTCTTGAGGTGTTGCCTGTGGGCTTTCCACGGAGAAGAAGTTATATTCAACACCGTTGCTAACAAGATGCACGTTATCTTTTCTGATTCCTTCAATTTGTTTTTTAAGCGTTGATGATGTTACAGTGATGATATCGGCAGTTTTTATGGTATGTTTCCAATCCTCCGTTATATGTTTTGGTAGCTTAATAAATCCGAAAGCGTTATCGATATAATCGAACGCGACACTTTTCGGTTTGAAGGATTTTACTAAATTGATATAGTGGAAATTTTGATAGAAAAAAATATATTGCTCATCGGAGATTAATAATTTGCTCATTACTTTTCTCAGGATTAGTACTTGGAGCTTCAGTAAAAGCCAGCGGATAAAAGCTAAATTGCTTAATGGATATGTCAATAATTTTATCCATTTTTGTCTGGCGTTATATGGTAATGCGGGTAAGCTCAACGTAAATAGATTCGCGGAAACCTCTTTCAATTCGAAACTCGGTTTTTTAGAAAGTACAATCGGTTCTATCCAAATTACACGATAATCTTTTGCCATTCTACGTGCAAGATGCTGAGGACGCTGGTGAAGTCCTTCCCACGAAATGTCGGAGAAAAAAAACAGGGTCATTTCAATCGATGTAATTTTGAGTGTCAGTTTTCAGTGTTAATGCTCTTTGGTTGTTGATCGGTGATTCATTTATCTACAATAAAATGATTTACCAAACTGGCTCGTATCCGAATAAAGCGTATATGTAATCCTGATAAAAACTTCTACTTCCCGGTAAATGTTTCATTTGTCAGAATGCTGTAGCGAACATTATACCAAGAATTTAATAATTTTGTTTTCTTCTGTTCCTTGTTATTGTCACTAAAGATAAGGTATTGGACAAAGTGGAAAATCATTTTAACAAAATATGGAAAGCAATATAATAATCGGGTAAAAACAGAATACATAAAGCCGTGATGTTTGGTTAAAAATTTGTTATATCCTGAGTACAGGAGTTGGATTTGATACTTTCTAACATTGCTGAACGATGCGCCGCCAAAATGAATAATTTGCGCTGCGGGTACGAAATACAGCTTCAATTTTTTGTGATGCTTCATCCGATAGCAAAAATCTGTTTCCTCACAGTAGCTTGTAAATGTTTCGTCAAAAAATCCCATTTCGTCTATAACTCCTTTTCTGATGAGCATACTCGCGCCAGTAAGATACTCGGTTTCAAAAGGAGCTTTTACCGTTTCCTGTGGAATTGCACCTCGGTTTGGTAAATCTGCACGCGGAAATAAGTCATTCAGAAACAACGCATCTATGAATGCCTGACTAAAAGATGGGAAATTACCGTAGGAGACCTGACTCGACAGATCCCGATTACATAACCAACCGCCGCAAGCTCCAGCTTCGGGGTGGTTCTCTAAAAAGTCGTAAAGGATTTTTATTGCATTATTGATTAGAATCATGTCGGTGTTAAGCATCTGAATATATATACCCCGTGCTTGTGCCACTCCACGATTGTATGCTTTGGCAACACCAAGGTTCTTTTCGTTTATGACAATTTTTACATCAGGGAATTCTGTTTGCAGCATTTCGACACTTCCATCGGTCGAACCATCGTCAACTACAATAATCTCGTAGGTTAGCCCTTGTGTCTTTTCCACAACAGAATTGATACAATCGCGCATGAAGTCGCGAGTATTCCAATTTGTGAAAACAATGGAGACATCCAGTTTATGTGAATTTTCAGTCATTTGGCATACTCAACTCAAATCACCAAAGGAATTTATTCTTATAGTACTCGACGATCTTCAATAGTTCATCATCGAATATTTTAGAATTTGTCCACCCTAACGAGCGTACAGCGCTATCATCAAGTGAGTAGCGAATGTCTTCACCCATCCTGACATAATTAAATTGAATGTACTGCTCGGGTGACACATTTTTACCAAAATAATTGTTTAGAACTTTTGAAATGACCTTAATATTCGAATCTTCATAATTCCCCGAGACATTGTAAATTTTATTTTTCTCACCCGTTTCGACTATTTGGAGTATTGCGCTTGCTGTGTCTTCAGCGTGAAGCCAATTTCTCACATATGAGCCATCACCATGCAAGGGTATTTTTTTACCCAGTGTTAGATACTTTATCGCTTTCGGAATTAATTTTTCAGGGTACTGACAAACGCCATAATTGTTTGTGGGGCGTATGATGTTAAAGGGAATATTGTGAGTACGATGCCAACCAAGTATAAGCATATCAGCAGCAGCTTTACTCGCAGAGTAGGGATTACTTGGTTTGAGGGGATCGGTTTCTTTGTGTCTTCCATTGATGATGTCTCCGTATACCTCATCTGTGCTTATTTGGAAAAGGGTCGGCATTTCATAATTACGTTTGCCCCTGATCAATTCTAAGAGGTTCTCTACTCCAACGATG
The DNA here is from genome assembly GCA_030017895.1 of Bacteroidota bacterium. Taxonomy (NCBI): domain Bacteria; kingdom Pseudomonadati; phylum Bacteroidota; species Bacteroidota bacterium. Next base: position 6,459 of record JASEGV010000082.1, read on the forward strand.
TTTGTTCGTGTAAATCTGCCGCTATCCATTATGCTGTTGTCAACATGCGTTTCCGCTGCAAAGTTAAAAACAAAATCGACATCGTATATATGATTTAACTCTACAATATCAACTTCAAGGAATCGAAAATTTTTATAGTTACCAAATTCAGGTAGCAGGTCGAGATGAGCTGCATATGTTTTTTTATCAACACCCCATACCATCCAGCCCTTCTTGAGGCAAGCCCGCGTAAAATGTGAGCCCATGAATCCAAGACAACCAGTGATACATACTACTTTCATGTGTGATAACCTTTCAGATATTAATAAATATTTTTGATAATCGTTGCTTCAGGAACTGGCAGAATAAAATCACCTTTGTATTTTTTATCCTGACATCTTTTAATAATTTCAGCCTGGAAATTCCACGCGAGGAGGAGAAGAAAATCAACTTCTGACTTGGTAAGTTCATCAATACTTACAATCTTCATATGAGAACCTGGACTATAATATCCCCATTTTTTAGGATTATCATCGATGACAATAGGAATATTTTCCTGTGTCAGTTCGAAAAAATTCATGAGCGTATTTCCTTTTGCGCTTGCACCATAAGCCCAAATGGTTTTACCATTGGCACGTAGGTTCGAGATCATGTTACGTAAAGTTATCTTATTATCCATGATTCGTTTTGCAAATAAATCGTACGGTGTCTTTGATTGGATTTCAAATGTCTGTTCGTTTTGAACGTACCTTATCACAGATTGATTGATAACATAATCACCATTGCGACACATAAAAACACGAACCGTTCCACCATGAAGTTCTTCAAAATATTGAACATTGAAGACCTGTAATCCATGTCGATTCATCAATGTTGAGATAGGCAGAATACCAATGTATGAAAGGTGTTCATGATACGCTGTATCGAATTCATTCTTTTTTATGAAATCCATTACATACGGGAATTCTATGACGAAAATTCCTTTCGGTGCCATACAAATTTTAACAGCCTCAACAAACTCATGAACATCATCGACATGGGCAAAAACATTTGTTGCTGTTATAATTTTTGGCATTCCAAATCGGTTAACTATATCTTTCGCTAATGCTTTCGACCAGTAGGCACACAGTGTTCGGATGCTGTTCGCGTTTGCTTCATCGGCAAGGTTTTCAGCGGGATCGACACCGAGAACATTCATTCCAACATCAAGGAATTTGTTGAGTAAGCAACCGTCATTACTTGCAATGTCGAGCACTAAATCGCGTGGTTGAACGGATGCAATCTTTACTGTTGCGTTAGCTAACTCTGAACAATGATCGCGAAATGTTTGAGTTGTTGAACTGACATAGAGATAATTTTTAAACATCAAATCTGGGTTCACAACTCTAGTTAATTGCGAGAGGCCGCACTCCATGCAGAGTTGAATTGCTAACTCTTCTCTGTATTCCGTTTGGAGGAGTTCTTCTTCTTTGAGATAGGAATTTGCAAGTGGTGTTCTGCCAAGATCGAGATATTTCGATAACTTATCGGACTCACACATCCTGCACCGAGATTGAATTTTTGATTCTTTTTTTGATGATTCGATCATAGTGTAATATTTAATAGTGTTTAAGGAACTATCACGTGGAATAACATACGGGATCTTAATATCCTTCCGTAAACATGGCTCAACATTGGAGTTAAATTCATTATGGACTATATCGTACAAACTGCGTTTACTACTCGTTCCGAGATTGATTATACCGCGAAGTTCTTTCGTACACGACAAAAAGTAAATTGAGGCTGCAGCTTCTTTTATGGGCAGACGGGATGTATACTGATCAGTGCATGCCTTTGCAAAATTAAGTGTTGAATAGAATGATGTCCGGATGATTAGGCTATTGTCGTACAATTGTACCGCCATCTCACCACCAAGTTTTGATTTAGCATAACTGTTCACTGGCAATAAAACAGATTCCTCGGTATAATCCCCCATCTCTGAGGGATAAATGTAATCGGATGAAATATACACTAACCGTATACAATGTCGTCGTGCCCACAGAGTGATGTTGGAAGTGCCTATGATGTTTGATGTGATATAATCATCGTCAACATCTTCATTGAACTTGTTCGTTACGGCACCGGCGTGGATTATAATGTCATAGTATTTTCCTTTGCAATATGATTCGATCTGAGCGTAGAGGGAAAAATCCATTTCATCTTTATCCGGTGCATCGATCAACGGGTTGATCTTGAGAATTTCTTGTGCTAGTTGACCTTTCCCTCCGGTCAGCAATATATTACTTTTCATATTGATTATTATCTGATAGCGGGGAAGTTTCGCTTCCCTTTCTTAAAATTACTAATGGTTGAGCTTGGTTAAACGTTAAAAACAAATAAAATATAAAGCTAAATCTAATAACATACAACTTTCTTTTTATGGGTTTTTACCTCTGGGTGTGGATTTTACGATTTAATACTTCCGAGAGAAAGCAGTGAAGGTACCGCCTTTACTAATTGATGTTTCCAATTTGGCAAGCACTCGAGAAAAAGATGTTGCAACAGTTTTTCGTATAAGTTTATGAAAAAAAGATTCACCCGGTGGAGATATCCGCATTATACTTCCCAAGATTCCTGCGTAATTATGTTCCGCAGAGTGATGATCAATTTTGTCCACATGGAAGTTATATGTATCAAGAATTTTCACCAGACTTTCGGGTGAATAATGGAATAAATGCCTTGGCACGTCAAGATGATACCAGCGATTGCGAAATAACTTTGCTTGTATGCTTGCAAAATTAGGGACAGCAATTACGAGTAATCCGCCGGGTTTTAAAAGACTATGTACCTTGAGTAACACTTCACGCGGTTGCCGAAGGTGCTCGAGTACCTGCCACAATGTGACAATATCGAATGATTCAGGCACAAATTGGTTTGATAAAAAATCCCCGGAAACGATTTGCAAATTCCATTGTTCTCTACCGATTGCCGCTGCAACTTCTGAAAATTCTACTCCTTCTGCTGTGTACCCTCGGTTTAGAGCTGTACGAATAAAATATCCCACACCACATCCGATATCGAGCAATTTACCAGTTTGAGAATAAGCTTGAATCTTCTTCAACTTGTCAATCTGAAATCGCTCGATGTGCTTCCTATAATACTTTTCTGAGGCGGATCCTCTCGGGTAATAAATATGAGGATAATATTGATTTAGTTCAGCAAAGTCGGGTAACGGCAATGTTTGGCCAACACCGCACGTATTACATTCGATAATTTTAAAGACACGATCTGTCGTATTAAAATTTCTATCGTTTGCCATAAATATTGGGGCACCCAACTCCGATCCGCAAATTCCACACTTAAATTTTAAAATATTCTCCATTGAAAATTCAGGATTGTTTATTAAAAAATAATATATCTAACTTTTTCCTCAGAAATTGATTAGCATCCTTTACTCTGTTTATGACACTAATAATATTTAAAGGAATAAATCTGTCCAAATATTTGACATAAAGAATTGTGCTGATTAAATAAGAAATTACAAATGCCAATGTTGTTCCTAATACACCGAGTGTCGGAGTCAGAGTTACGTACAACAAAGATGTTAGTGCAATAAATACTAACCCGAGATAGAATCCTTCCTTCGCTTTTCCCATACCCAGAAGGTAACTGGTTGAAACGCCATTCCAGGGAGCGATGAGTGCAAGGAAGCTGAAAACCATTAGTAACGATGCAGCGTTAGTGTATTTTCCACTATAGAGAATATACAGAATCTTTTCTGGGAAGATTAAAAGAACAAAAAATATAGGAAGAAATAATATCGTTGAGAAACAAATTGTTTTTTCAGCAGTTACGCGCATGCTGTCCATTTCCCCGCTGGAAAATGTTTTCGATGAGTACGGAATCAGAAACATCTGGAGTACCTGTCCGAGGACATCAAATATTCGGGTAAATATTTTTGCTGCACCATACACTGCCACACCCGATATTCCAACGAAGGATGATATAAAAAAAATGTCCGCCTGAGTAAACATTGTATAAACTGAATTTCCGCCAAATATATATTTTCCATAATTCAACATTTTCCAGAGAGAAGTTTGATCCATATGGAAACGAATAGATATCATCTTAAAGGTTAGAAACAACGCCAGCAAAGAAGATAAGCCCTGACCGATTATATTCAAAATGATTAAATCTTCTGCTGTTTTAAACTTGTCAGACATCTGTAAGAAAAGGATGAGAATAAGTGTCCCGAGAAAATAGACAGCATCGATCCAGAATATTTTCTTGATGTCGTAGGTGATTTGCAATAAACTAACTGCAAAACTACGATAGAGAGCTGATAGAAACAACATAGGGATATAGTTTAAAAGCATCGGTAAGTTTGCTTGCCCGTGCGGATCGAGCAATGAGGAAAGAAAATGTTTGCCAAAGATAACGACAAAAGTTGCGAAAATATAAACTATAGCACTAAACATTAAGCTAATTGCAATATAGGGAGATTTACTGCCTGGCTCCGCTCCATATTTTATTAAGGGCTGAAGGGCGAGAGAGAAACTCATAGTTGATACGACAACAAAAATAGTTTGAATAATAATGAATGCGCCGAATTCGTTCTGGGGTAACACACGAATGACTAAAAAAATGTATCCAATTCCGTAAAATGCCGGCAAAGCTTTGTCAGCGAATGCCCATAGCCCCTTACTGATATGTCTGCCAAACTCCATTAAATCAGACGTGTCCTTGATAAGTGATTAAGTTGTAATTGGATATGTAAAATGATCAGCACTGGGCGATAGAAGCCATTGTGCTAAGGTAGTCCCATTATTATCTCTGGTCGAGATAATAGGATTATGAATAGGCCACGTAATTCCGATCGCGGGGTCGTTCCATAAAATACTACCTTCACATTCTTTATTGTAAATGTTTGTGCATTTATATTGAACTTCCACGAAATCAGATAGTGAACAAAAACCATTGGCGAAACCGGGTGGAACGAAAATAAATTTTTTATTTTCAGAGGTGAGTTCAACACTCACCCACTTTCCAACCGTCGGAGATCCTTTGCGAATATCGACAATAGCAAAAAATGCATGTCCATACGTTACTCTCACTAGTTTACCTTGAGGTGGGTTCCACTGGAAATGTAAACCTCGGATAACATTTTTTGCCGAGCGGGAATGATTATCCTGTAAAAAAATGGAAGAGATCCCTAATTCTTTGAAATGGTCCTCACGATATACCTCCATAAAAAAACCTCTGTCATCCTCAGATACCTGTGGACGGAGGATGAGCACGCCATTCAAGTGTTTAGATTCAATTGTAAAAGCCATTGATATGTTGAGTTAGATAAGTGTGAATATGTTTTCCAAATTCCATTTAATTTTGTTTAACCTTTTTACAAATCCAGAGTGTACCCGCGTTTACAAGCCATGGTGAAAATGCTGAAAAAAATCTGTGGATGATTTTACCGAGGAAATTTAATTCCCATTTTTTGTCGTCATTTCGAAGAAATGGGAAATCGACATATAGGCCGATATTCTTTGGAGGAAGAAAATCATTGGGCACTATTTCAAGGGGTTGAAAATTTTCTTTTATTAAGGGCATCTCTAAAAATTAGTTTTGACGAAAATATTTATTTGCATTTGAAAAAT